>CANRIG010000022.1 GCA_947630595.1 uncultured Lachnospiraceae bacterium
CGGCCTCGCGGCCGTCCCAGAAAGGGTGTATCTCAGTCTGTCGGCAATCTATAGTCCGACAGATTGGGAAAATATTAGAGTATCAGAAATATTTGAAGAGAAAACCGATGGCTCCTGACTGAAATAAGTCTACTCCATCGGTTTTCTTTATTCAAGCTGACCTCTGAACAGTAACCCGCAGTCAGGGAATATTTTTACACCGGCATGTCGTTAAAATAATTGACCGCCTGCCGCAAAGCCTCTTTTTCTTCCTGCCCCAGCACAATGTAGGATTCGCCCTTGACGATTTCTTTGATGTACGTATAGCAGCCGTCTCTCCCGTGAATCGCGTTAAGCACAAATCCCGAATCGCTCTCATCCAGCATCGCCAGCGCAAAGCTCAGGCGGCCGCCCACATCCGGGAACGCGTCGTACTTGACAATGCCGATTTTGTTGGCCGTTCTGCTCTGAATTTCCTTAATTCTGCGAATCTCATTCGCGTGCACCTTGCTCATTTCCACAATCCGGTCAATTTCCAGAAATTTCTGCGCAAACGCCTTTTCCAGTGAAACCGCGTCCTTTCCCTTCATAAACACGCGGTATTTTTTCAGAAAGCGGGTCAGCTTCATCGACACCCGCACCATATAAAGAAGCACAAACACCATGATACCCATCATCACAATGACAATGATACCAAGATCGATGCCAAGCGAGTTTAAAATATTGCTCTCCATTCTATAATCCCCTTTTAAATATAATATGTGATATTAAATACTTTCCCCGACGTCCGGGATAGACTGAAACAAATCCATCAGGCGTTCCAGCTCCGCATTGGAATAATAATCAATCACAATTTTTCCGTGATTATTCGCTTTATGACTGATGGAAACCTTTGTTCCAAGCAACGATTTCATCTTTTCTTCCAGATTCTGATAAATAAACTGATTTTTATCCTCTTTCTTTTCTTTTTTCTTCTCTTTGGTCAGAGATTTCATCAATCGTTCGACATCACGAACACTCAGCTTTTCATCAAAAACCTGCTGAGCCAGCCGGTACTGCAGTTCCTTGTCCTCAACAGCCAGCAGCGCCCTGGCGTGTCCGGTGGAAATCATCTCGTCGATCACCATCTGCTGCACACGCTCGTCCAGTTTCAGAAGGCGCATGGAATTTGTGACCGCCGTGCGGCTCTTGGACACCCGCTCCGCCACCTCGTCCTGCTTGAGGTCAAATTCATTCAGCAGACGCTTGTATGCAATCGCTTCTTCAATCGGATTCAGGTTCTCACGCTGAATATTCTCGATCAGCGAAATCTCCACCGCTTCCTGATCAGAAAAACTGCGAATCACGACCGGCACTTCCTTCAGGCCAGCCATCTTTGCCGCCCGCCATCTGCGCTCTCCGGCAATAATTTCATAATAATCCTTTCGTTTCTGCACAATCAGAGGCTGCAGAATGCCAAACTGCTTAATGGAATCCGCCAGCTCCAGCAAAGCGTCCTCGTCAAACTTTTTGCGTGGCTGCTCCCGGTTCGGCTCCACGTCGTTGATATTCAGCTTGATTTCTTCCTTTTTTACAACCGTCCGTACCGTTTCATGTTCACTCTTCACCGGACTTTTCGGCGTGCTCTGTTTTGGAATCAGAGAATCCAGACCTTTACCCAAACCTTTCTTTACTGCCATTCTTCTTCTCCCCTGTGAATTACTTCTTCCGCCAGCAAACGATAAGCCTCTGCTCCCGTGGACTTTGCATCATACTCCGTGATCGGCTGTCCGTAGCTGGGAGCTTCCGCCAGTCTGACATTGCGCGGAATAATACTCTTATAGATATTCTGATTCAAATTGTTCTTGACATTCTCGACTACCTGGAGCGACAAATTCGTGCGCGCATCATACATGGTAAAGACCACGCCCTCAATTTCCAGTTCCGGGTTCAGCCGCTCCTTTACAAGATCTATGGTATGAATCAGCTGGCTCAGACCTTCCAGTGCATAATATTCACACTGAATCGGCACAAGAACCGTGTCCCCGGCGCACATGGAATTGATCGTCAGCATATTCAGAGACGGCGGACAGTCAATCAGAATAAAATCGTAATCCGCTTTTATCTTGTCCAGCGCATTTTTCAGCAGATTTTCCTTATCTTCCACACCAATCAGTTCGATCTCCGCGCCGGCAAGATTGATATTGGACGGAACGACGGACAAATTTGCAAAAACATCCTTTTTCAGACACTGCGCGATCTCACGTTCTCCCAGCAACAATTCATATACGGTATTTTCCTCGCTGTCCTTGTCAATGCCGAGTCCGCTCGTCGTATTTCCCTGCGGGTCCATATCAACCACAAGCACCTTCTGACCAAGCTCAGCGAGAGAAGCGGATAAATTGATCGTCGTCGTTGTTTTGCCAACGCCGCCCTTTTGATTTGCAACTACGATCGTTCTTCCCATAAAACTACTTTTCTCCCTTCGTAACTGCTCTCATGAATAAGTATAACACCAATTTATTTATTATTCTATAAAAAATGTTTCACGTGAAACATTCCTCTGTTTTTCACAAAAAATAATCAATCCTTTTTACTATTTTCTATCTCATCGGCAAGCTCTTTGATTTGATTCTTCATTGCAATCAGCTCTTTTTTGCAGCGATTGCGATTACTGTTCATATAAGCAAGACAAAATTCTGTTTTTTGGTAAAGTTCCCGGAGGAATTTGTTGATCTGTTCGGGGTTAAGAGCAGATTCTTTGTCGATATTTTGCTCCTGCGGGAATGCTTCTTCCGGATTTTCTTTTGGTTTTTCTTCAGATTTCTCTGCTATTTTTTCTTCTACATCTTCTTCTGCGTTTTCTACTGCTATTTTCTCTGATTCTTCTTTCTGGTTTTCTTTTACCTTATTTTCAGATTCCCTTTTTACGCTTTCTTCGGCTTTCTCGTCTGATTTTTCTTTCAGATTTCCTTTTTTTTCATTTTCAAATTCTTCTTTTATGCCTTCTTCCGCTTTTTTCTCTGGTTTTTCCTCCAGATTTTCTATTAACTTATTTTCAGCTTCTTCCTTTGCGCTTTTTCCCGTATTATCCTCTGTTTTTTCTTCCAGTTTTTCTGCTATTTTCTCTCCAGATTTTTCTTCAGATCTTACTTTTATTCCATTTTCAGCTTCTTCTTTTGTAATTTTTCTTATTTTTTCCTCTGTATTTTCTTCTGCTTTCTTTTCAGTGAATATTTCAGCCGACTCGGATAATATTTCTGTCGATGTGGAATCTTCTTTTGCTACAGATTCTGCATAACTCGTTGTTATCTCAGAAGAATTTGCAGTGCATGCTTTCATCAATACATCAGAATCAGCCGGAATTTTCGCACCATTTTCATTCACAGGAGATTCTGCAGTGTTCTGATTGTTCAATACATTATCATAGCTGTCTTGTTGGAAAGATTCATCAGATGATTTATCCTCTCTGCTATGATTTTCTGCAATTTTCTGTGGACTTTCTGTCGTATCAAGCTCTTCCAATAACTTTTTATACTCCTCCTGATTTTTCAGGTGCGTTTCCATCAATTCCCTTGTCCAGTCGATCTGACTGTTCACTCTCTCCACATCTGCACGGGCTTTATCAAGCTTCCGTTGTGATTCAGCATTTGCAATACGCGGAGAAAATATACTTCCCCGACTGTCGATCGTCTGACTCAATGATTCCAGGGCCTCCCGATAATAGGACTGCTCCAGAATCAAACCTTTCATTTGCTTTTCCAGCTCCTGCAATTTCTGATCATTTTCTTTTTTCAACTGCTCAATATATTCTCTGACCATTTCAAAATCCTCTGTAAATCCATTACCAAAACAAAATATGTTTTTTGCCTGTCCACAGTTATACTTTTATTCCATGATACATGATAAACTCAAAAAAGAAAAGTAATTTATGATTGTAACATGGAAAAAATTCGTTTATACTATAATAAAATAAATGTTTCACGTGAAACATTTAAATAGAAAGTCTTTACAGTATAGACAAATACACATAAACATAGGATAACAACGGCTCATTTATCCGCAGAAAATTAAACCGAATTTTGAAAGAAAGAAGGAATTCTATTTATGAAAGTAAAAACCTTTTTTAAAGATACGTCCGTCGTTTTAATCGCACTGCATGCAGTTAACTCTTTTATTGATTCCAATTTCATTAAGAAAACGAATAATAAGACGAACGGAACATTCTATCACTGGAAACACGGCGATATTTTTTACAAAAAAAGCGGTCAGGGAGAACCATTGCTATTAGTTCATGATTTGACGGTCTTCTCATCTAATTACGAATGGTCGCGCATGATAGATCAGCTTTCCGGGACATATACGGTCTATGCGCTCGACCTGATCGGGTGCGGCAAATCAGAAAAACCGGATATCACATACACGAATTATTTCTATGTACAGCTGATTTCTGACTTTGTCAGAGAAGTGATCGGCCAAAAAACGAAAGTCGCCGTATCCGGTCTTTCCGCGTCTTTTGTTTTGATGGCAAACGCAGCGGACGGAGCTTTGTTTGATGATTTGATACTCATCAATCCGAAAACCATCTCGTCTCTGCGCAGCATACCGGACAAATATTCAAAAATTATCATCAACCTGTTTAACCTTCCGGTCATTGGAAGAAGCGCCTATTACATTGCAGTAAACAAACCGAACACGGAATATTTTCTGACGGAAAAATGTGTCTACAATCCGTTTAAACTGAAACCGGCCATTATCAAGGCATATTATGACGCAGCTCACACCGGAAACGGAGCGGGAAAAATGCTTCTTGCCAGCCTGGACGGACACTATATCAATATCGACGTATCTTCTGCATTAAAAAATGCAGGCAAACAAATTTACCTGCTCACAGGAGAACACAACGAAAAGAAAGAAGAAATTAACAGCGTTTATACAAAAATAAATCCGGACATTCAGACAAAGAATATTTCCGATTCAAGATATCTCTCTGCACTGGAATCTCCGGAGGAAATCATTGATTTTCTTAAAACTCTGTAGTTCCTTACTAATGGATTTTAAATAATACGATTTTAAATAATACGATTTTAAATAATACGATTTTAAACAATACGACTTTAAATAATAATCGCTAAATACAATAATTAAAAATCAAATCATAACGGCTCCTTTGACGGCAGTCCCGCCTTGCGCGGGTAACGTAAAGGAGTCTCTTTTATTTTTTCAATCATAACAAAACTTCTGCCGATCTCGCTTCCCGGCAGATAAAATTCTTTCACTTCACGACAAGCTCCTCCCAACAGGGAAAATGCCCTCTCCGCCTCTTTCACTTCTATATCGATACCTGTCGATTTATAAGAAACGAACCAACCTCCCTTTTTTACAAAAGGAATACAGTATTCACTGAGGGAAGAAAGATTTGCCACGGCGCGCGACACACACAGATCAAACTGTTCCCGGTATTCTTTATTTTTTGCTGCGTCCTCCGCTCTTGCATGCAGTGTTTCCACATGATCGATCCCAAGTTTTTCTGTTAATTCATCCAGAAAACGAATCCGTTTGTTAAGAGAATCCAGAAGCACAAGACGCAGATGCGGAAATACAATTTTCAAAGGAACACTGGGAAAACCAGCGCCTGTGCCGACATCGATCAGACTATGATATTCCGTCAAATTCAGAACCTGCGCCAGAGAAAGGCTGTCAATGAAATGCTTTAGGACAACATCCTCATATTCTGTGATCGCCGTCAGGTTCATCACTTTATTTTTTTCAACCAGAAACTCATAATAAGTCAAAAACTGTTCCGTCTGACGCTCTATTAAAGTTATTCCTGTTTTTTTACAGCCCTCAATCAAAACTGATCTGTCACATTTCATAGAATTTTCCCGCTCTCACATATTTCTCATCCAATATCTTCTAGTATCTAATATCCTATATTCTTAATATTCTAATATCTAGTATCCAATATCCCTTATTTTTTATTTTTTATCTTTTATCTTTTATCTTTTATTTTATCTTTTATCCTTATCTTTCATCTTTATATCTTATATTCTCATTTACATCTTACATCATATAAATTAAATCTTATTTTATTTCTTACACTTGATATTCTACATTATATTTTATATTTTAAAATCTTATAACACTTTGATTTTACAACGCAAGAAACACCATCAGCACAGAAATATCCGCCGGAGTCACACCGGCCAGACGGGAAGCCTGTCCAATCGAAACTGGTCGATATTGCTTCAATTTCTGCCGTGCCTCCGTACGCAGACTTGGTACTTTATCGTAATCAAAGTCCTGCGGGATTCTGCGCTCCTCCAGCCTTTTAAACTGCTCCACCTGCTTGATCTGGCGCTGCAGATAACCGTCGTATTTAATTAAAATATTCACCTGCTCCGCCGCTTCCGCAGATATGGCAGGACGTTCCGGATCAAGCTCCGCCAGCATTTCATACGTAAATTCCGGACGGCGAATCAGCTCTGCCAGTGTTGCCGATGAACGGATCTCTGTGCTTCCGTGCCTTCTCATGAACTCCTGTACTTCCTCGCCTGCCCCAATGTGCGTCTTTTCAGCGCGCTCAATTTCTTCCCTGATTACTTTTTCTTTTTCCAGAAGTTTTTTATATCGATCATTATCGATTAGTCCGATTTCATAGCCAATTTTTGTAAGCCGCAAATCCGCGTTATCCTGACGAAGCAGAAGACGGTATTCCGCCCGGGAAGTCATCATCCGATAAGGTTCATGATTTTCCTTCGTCACCAGATCGTCGATCAACACGCCGATATAGGCCTGGGAACGGTCGAGAATCAAAGGTTCCTTCCCCTGAATCTTACGGGCGGCATTGATACCGGCGATCAGTCCCTGCGCGGCTGCCTCCTCATAACCGGAGCTTCCGTTAAATTGTCCGGCGCTGAATAATCCTTCAATATTTTTGAATTCAAGGGAGAGCTTCAGCTGTCTGGCATCGATGCAGTCATATTCAATCGCATAGGCGTTGCGTACGATTTCTGCATGTTCCAGACCTGGTACTGACCGATACATGGCGATCTGCACGTCCTCCGGCAGCGAACTTGACATACCGCCGATATACATTTCGTCGGTATGGATTCCTTCCGGCTCGACAAAGACCTGATGCCGCTCTTTATCTGCAAAACGAACCACCTTATCCTCAATCGAAGGACAATAGCGGGGTCCGATGCCTTCAATCATGCCGGAATACAAAGGAGAACGGTCAAGGTTTTCGCGGATAATCTGATGCGTTCTCTCATTTGTATACGTCAGATAACAGGATACCTGTTCTTTCTGGACGCTCTCGGGGTCCGTCGTAAAAGAAAACGGAACGACACGCTCATCACCCTTTTGTTCCTCCATTTTTGAAAAATCGATGGATTTTCCCGCAATGCGCGCAGGTGTTCCAGTCTTAAATCGATATAAATCGATATGATTATTTTTTAAGGAATCGGTCAAATAATTAGCCGCCTGCAAACCATTTGGACCGGTGTAGGAACTGACATCGCCATAAATACATCTGGCTTTCAGATAAGTGCCGGTACAGAGAATGGCCGCCTTGCAGTGATAAACGGCGCCTGAATACGTCTTTACACCGGTCAGTATTCTATTCTCTACAATCAGCTCTGTAACCTCCATCTGCCGGATGGAAAGGCGCTCTGTATGCTCCAGTACAGACCGCATACTCCTTGAATAATCGGCCTTATCCGCCTGTGCACGCAGAGAATGAACCGCCGGTCCCTTGGAGCGGTTCAACATTTTAGACTGAATAAACGTCTTATCGATATTTTTTCCCATCTCTCCGCCAAGTGCATCGATTTCACGCACCAGATGGCCTTTAGAGCTTCCGCCGATATTCGGATTGCACGGCATCAGAGCAATGCTGTCCACGCTGACCGTAAACATTACCGTGCGCAAACCGAGGCGCGCGCATGCAAGAGCTGCCTCACAACCCGCGTGTCCGGCTCCAACTACCACTACATCTGTAAATTCTTCTACCCTGCTCATATCGTCACGCCTCACCCAATCTAATATGACAACTTAAATAACATTTAATATAACAGTTTACTACAACATCTCAATGTAGCAATTTAATATAATAGGTTAGTAATAAAAGTTAACATAATATCTTAATATAGCAATCTAATATAATAACCTAATTATTTTCAATCACTTCCCCATACAAAACCGGCTGAAAATCTCATTGATCAGATCTTCTCCCACCGCTTCTCCGACAATCATGCCAAGCGACTGATAGGCATCCATCAGATCGATCGAATAAAAATCCTCCGGCATATGCAGTTCAATGCTCTCCAGCACTTTTTTCAGGCTGTTTTCGGCATCCAGAAGCGAAGCCTTCTGCCTGGCATTGGTGATATATATCTCATCGTTAAACTGCAGCTCACCATGATAAAACAGCTCCTGAATCGTCTTTTCCAGCTGTTCCAATCCAGTCTGTTCTCTGGCGGAAATGGAAAGCACCGGATATTTATCCTGCGTCAGCGCCCGCACGGTTTCCTCCGTCGTAACCTGCGTCAAATCCGATTTATTCAGAAGAACAATTCCTTTTTTGCCGGAAAAAATCTGCGCGATTTCACGATCGTTCTCATCCAGCGGCAGCGAGGAATCCACGACATACAGAATCAAATCGGCATTCTTCGCTTTCTCCCGCGCCCGATCTACGCCAATCTGTTCTACTACATTTTCTGCACTACGAATACCTGCGGTATCAGAGAGATTCAGCGTGATCCCGTTCAGATTGATGCTCTCCTCAAGTACATCCCGCGTGGTGCCCGCAATTTCCGTCACAATCGCACGTTCCTCTCCTACGAGCAGGTTCAAAAGCGAAGACTTGCCGACATTCGGCTTGCCAAGAATGACTGTCTGGATTCCCTCTTTGAGCATTCGTCCGTTATCGGCTGCGGCAATCAGATGCCGGATTTCCGACAGAAGCTGTTCCGTTTCATCTTTTAATGTCTGCGGATAATGTTCCAGACTGACGTGTTCCGGGTCGTCGAGCGCCGACTCAATCCATGCGATCTGATACAGAATTCGTTCTCTCATCCGGCTGATTTTTTCCCGGACAGAACCGCGCAGCTGACTGACCGAGCTTTGCAGCGCATATTGATTTTTCGCCTGAATCACATCGGCGACCGCTTCTGCCTGTGAGAGATCGATTCTTCCGTTTAAAAATGCACGTTTGGTAAATTCTCCCGGATCAGCGGGCCGCGCGCCGTGTCTCAGCACTGTATCCAACACCCGACGCATCGTATAAACGCCGCCGTGACAGTTGATCTCCACCGTATCTTCCGCCGTAAAGCTGCGCGGAGCACGCATCAGCGTCACCAGCACCTCGTCGATGATTTCATCACCGTCTTTGATAAAGCCGTAATGAACTGTATGTGATTTTTGATTCGTGAGCTTTTTCTCCGGATTTTTCGCACAGAAAACTGCATCAGCGATTGAAACTGCATTTGGACCGCTGATTCGCACAATTCCAATTCCAGAATTTCCCATGGCCGTGGAAATCGCCGCTATCGTATCATTTCTCACACCAATCACTCCAACATATAATCAACATCATTTCATGATGCCAGGGTCAAAAGCCATAAACCACGATGCGCTTGCGCAGGAGTGGTTTTATGACTTTATGACCCGCCCAAACATGAGGAAGAAATGGGGCAGGGGCCCCATAAATTCCGAATGTTGGGCAGGATTGTGGAAGTGCGAAGCACGGAACAATCCGTATGGCATCATTTAACCTCAACATTATTTCATACATCTATTTACAATACACCAAATAAAATTTATCTATATATCTTTATTTTTCCTTATAACTGTACTAGCATAACATAAAACGCCGCAGTCAGGCAAGAGATTCCTGCCCGCTGCAGCGTTTGTTTTAAATCTTTGTACAAACCTTTGTTTAAATTTTTGTTCTAAATCTTCGTCTTAATTTTTTCTAAATCCTTTATCGAAATCTTTCACCGCTTCTTCAAGGTAACAACGACCTTCCTGCAGGGCTCGTCCCCCTCGCTGTGCGTCGTCACGTACGGGTCGTTCTGAAGCGCGGAGTGAATGATTCTTCTCTCGTAAGGATTCATCGGCTCCAGGAATACCGGCCTTCTGGTCTTCTTTACCTTGAAAGCAATATTTCTGGCCAGATTCTCCAGCGTCGCTTTTCTGCGGTTGCGGTAGTCTTCTGTGTCCAGCTTGATTCTGACGTAGGAAGCCTTGCCCTTGTTGACCACCAGGCTGGTCAAATACTGCAGGGAATCCAGCGTCTGGCCTCTCTTGCCGATCAGAAGTCCCATGTCGTCGCCGGAGAGATCGATGGACAGCGTGTCTTCCTCAAACGAGGATTTGATCTCCACTTCCATCTCCATGGTGCGGAATACGTTGCCGAGGAAGGTTTCCGCTCTGCGGATTGCTTCCTGCGGGTCAGCCGGAGCTCTGGGAGCCTTCGGCGCGGGAGCGGGTGCGGATTCTTCTTTTGCCTTTTCCGGCTCATTCTTTGCGGAAGCCTGCTCTTTCTTCGGCTCCTGTTCTTTTCTGGAATTCTGTTCCTTTCTCGAATTCTGCTCCTTCTTCGGCTCGCGCTCTTTTCTGGGCTCCGTCTCTTTCTTCGGCTCGCGCTCTTTTTTCGGTTCCGTTTCTTTCTTTGGTTCCTGTTTCTTTTCCGGTTTTCTTTCTTCCTTCTTTACTTCCTTCTGAGGCTCTCTCTTTTCCTCTTTCCGCTCAGCCTTCGGCTCTTTCTTTTCTTTTTTGAATTCGTTTTTGTTTTCTTTTCTGGGCTCTTTTTTCGGCTTTTCAGAGTCGTCCCCAAACACTTCTCTCAGAAGATCTTCGTCCGTAAATTTCTTTCTCGCTTCGATGACAGCCTTTTTTCCTCCGATGCCAAAAAATCCGGAAGTCCCTTTTTCGATAATATTGTATTCAATATTGTCGCTGCTTGTCCCAAGCTGAATCGACGCTTCTGTGATCGCGTCCTCGACTGTTTTTGCCGTTACTCTGATAAAATCATCCATCACGTAAAACCCCCTGTGTTACTTTTTGTTGTTTCTTTCGTTATATTGCTTCACCATCTGCGCTTTCGCCGCCAGACTGCCCGGCTTTGCGGTAGAGGTGCTCTTGTAATATTCCGTCGAACTCTTAATCTTTCTCTCTTTTTCCTCAGCGGAAATTTCCGGCTTCTCAATATTTCTGGTGTTCAATTTGGCCGTATTGGAAATTCTCTGCGGTGGAAGTCCTTTTTTCTCGCGCTTTTTATTCGTCTTTTCCAGATTTTTCTTGATCAGCTCGTCGACATCGATTTTGTCCATCTGTTTGTTGATGACAAGCTGCTGCACGCAGCGGACGACGGCGCCGGCGATCCAGTAAATGCCAAGACCAACCGGGAGCGTCAGACAGAATACGGCCGACATGATCGGCATCACGGTATTCATCGTTTTCATGGTGTTCGCCATGTTGTCGTTTTGTCCCTGATTCTGATTCGCCTCCGGGCCCGTGACCGTCAGCAGCTTGGAATTGAGCCACTGGGAAACGGCGGACAAAATCGGAATCAAAGCCGCGCCGATCGCAAGAAGAATCGCGCCCGCGGAAACCGCGCGCATGATAATCTGCATCGGGGAATCGGCGATATTGAGACCGAGGAAATAGTTCATCTTATCCACTTTTTCCTGCGTCTCGTTAATCAGCGAGGTAAGGCTTGGAAACTGGCTGGCCAGCTGATTCCAGCTGTCCGGCTTGAATTTGTAAAGCACGTCGATCAGCGTATTCTCCGTCATTTCACGGAAAGCGACGGAATTTGCCTTTGCGGCTTCCGTCATGTAATCCTGCGCGCCGGGCATCGTGATCAGGCTCTGCGCCAGCGGAAGAAACGCGTTTTTTACAGAAGTCACATATGCCGGAATATTCCAGATTACGCGGTACAGCGCAAACAGAACCGGCATCTGCAGAATCAGCGGCAGACAGGTGCCCATCGGATTTACGCCGTACTTGGCGTAAACGGCCTGCGTCTCCTCGTTCATTTTCATCATGGCCGCCTGATCCTGATTCTTGCCCTTATACTTTTTCTGGATGGCCTGAAGCTCCGGGTTCATACGGCTCTGCATGCGTGAAAATTTCTGCTGCTGAATCGTCAGCGGCGTCATGATCATGTAAATTACGATTGTAAAGAGAATAATACACAGACCGATATTCGCGAGTCCCACCCGCTCCTGCACCCAGAATATACCGTTCATGATATATCCAAGCAGGCTGGCCACCGGTCCGATTATAAACGCCGTACTTTTCGTCAATAACATTCTTTGATTTCCTCCTCATGGAACGGGGTCATATCCGCCTCTGGAAAAAGGATTGCAGCGCAGAATCCTCCACGCGGCAAGCGCGCTTCCCTTCAGCGCGCCGTATTTCTGAATGGCCTCCAGTCCGTACTGCGAACAGGTCGGAATATACGGACATCTCGTCCTTTTCATCGGCGAAAGATATTTTTGATACATTTTAATCAGATAAATCAGTACTGTCTTCATTTTTCTTCACTTCTTCCCTGTCGGCTTTCTCCACGATTCCGTGTATCCTGCCAAGATGAAGCAATGCGCTCTCGATTTCAAAGAAACTGCGTTCTTTAGCGCAGGGCCTGGCCACAATCACGAGGTCAAGGCCATCAACGAATTTTTGTTCATTCAGCCGGTAACTCTCCCGGATCAGCCTCGTGACCCGGTGTCTGACGACACTGTTTCCGACTTTCTTGCTTACTGAAATACCGATGCGGTTTTTCTGCGTGTCCTGCTTCAAAATATACATGATCAGGTATCTGTTTGCATATGATTTTCCTTTTTTGTAGACACGCTGAAAATCGCTGTTTTTCTTCAGGGATTCTGAAAATATCATAGCTCTTCCTTTATGAAAAATCTCTGAAACGGCAGACGGCAAAACGATCTGTCATCCGCCATAGAAGAAGAAAAGGCCACACATCTGCGGCCTATGCTGTCAATTCTTTTCTTCCTTTTGCTCTTCTTGCAGCTAAGACTTTTCTTCCGCCTGCTGTACTCATTCTTGCCCTGAATCCATGAACCTTTGATCTATGTCTTTTTTTCGGCTGAAATGGCATCTTCATAATCCCGGCACCTCCTTTTTCCGAATCAGATTTATGTTCGTTAGTCGTTTTCCAGATCACGCATATTTTGTGAAAACATCGTTACAATTATATGCAAAAAAGCCCCGTAAGTCAAGCAATTCCTGCATTTTTTTGGAAAAGGATAATTATCCACATATAAAAAAAGGTAAACCGGCAGTTTACGTAATTTTATCCACAAAATGTGCACAACTTGTGGATAACTCAGGCACAGCCCGTCCATTTTTTCCATTTTTCCAGCAAATATGCCTGTGAAAATCAGGGACAGGTTATTCACATCTTTCTCACCCCATCCGCCGCAGGCAGACAAAACTGCGCCTCCTGTAAAAAACTTATCATTGCTAAATTTCACGATTTGGTTTAATATTATTGTAGGAAAAAATGGTTTTTTGGAGATTGGCGAGATGGAAATACTAAAAGAAAAATGGGAAGAAATTCTGTACCTCGTAAAGGCGGAGCATGAGCTTTCGGACATTTCTTTCAAGACATGGCTGAAACCGCTGCAGATTCACAGCGTCACCGACCATACCGTGACGATTCTCGTTCCGTCCGAACAGATGGGGATCGACTACATCACAAAAAAATATATGTTCCCGATCAAGGTTGCGATCGCAGAGCTGACCGGAAAAGAGTATGACATCTCTTTCATCCTGCCCGAGCAGGCGAAAAAGCTCGACCATCGGAATTCCGTTTCCGCGCGCCATCCCGAAGAGACCGTCAGTTCCGAGCGGGCGAATCTCAACCCGAAATACACTTTCGACACCTTTGTCGTCGGCAACAACAACAAATTCGCGCACGCGGCCGCGTTGGCGGTGGCGGAATCGCCGGGTAAGATGTACAATCCGCTTTTCATCCACGGGGGCGCCGGGCTCGGCAAGACGCACCTGATGCATTCCATCGCCCATTTTATCCTGGATGAGACGCCGGAAAAGCGGGTGCTCTATGTGACCAGCGAGACTTTCACGAACGAGCTGATCGATTCCATCCGAAACGGCAACAACACGGCCATGACCAAATTCCGTGAGAAATACCGCAACGTGGATGTACTGCTGATCGACGACATTCAGTTTATAATAGGAAAAGAAGCGACCCAGGAGGAATTTTTCCATACCTTCAACGACCTGCACGGCAACAAAAAGCAGATCATTATCTCCTCGGATAAGCCGCCGAAGGACATCGAGACGCTCGAGGCCAGGCTGCGCTCCCGGTTTGAATGGGGCCTGATCGCAGATATTTCCTCGCCGGATTTTGAGACGAGAATGGCAATCCTTCACAAAAAAGAAGAAAACGACGGATACGACATTGACAACGAGGTCATCAAATACATTGCCATGAACATCAAGTCAAACATCCGGGAGCTGGAGGGCGCGCTCAACAAGCTGGTCGCGCTCAGCAAGCTGGAAAACCGCGAGATCACCCTGCGCCTGGCGGAGGAAGCGCTCAAGGATATCGTCTCGCCGGACACCAAAAAGGAAATCACGCCGGCCCTGATTCTGTCCGTCGTCTGCGAACACTTTAACGTGACGGAGGACGACCTGAAGAGCAACAAACGAAATACCGAGATCGTCTACCCGCGGCAGATCGCCATGTACCTCTGCAGCAACCTGACGGACGTCGGGCTCAAAAAAATCGGCGACCTGCTGGGCAACCGCGACCACTCGACGGTGCTGCACGGCTCCAAAAAGATCGCCGCCGAGATTAAAAAATCAGAGACCACGCGAAATACCGTTGAGATACTGAAAAAGAAAATCAATCCGAACTGAACGATATTATTTATCCACAATTTTATCCACTTATCCACAGGATAAGCTGCCGGATGAGGTGTGGACAGGATGTGAACGCATGTGGACATGTATGCTCCGCTCCCTGAGATTCCTTCTCAGGCTCCTGGGGGCGTGTTGATAAACCGCCGGTTATTCTTTGTTTTTCCGGCCCCGCTTCACATGGTTATCCGATTCGTTTTTCCTTTATTCCGGGCGTTTGTTTCGGGTTTTCACATATCCACAGCCCTTAATAAGAATACTGCTGATTTACTTTATTTATTGATCTTTAGAAAGGAGATTCGCCGTTATGAAAATTATCTGCGATAAAAATACTCTGCTGAAAGGGGTCAACACCGTCATGAAGGCAGTGCCTTCCAAGACGACTATGCCGATTCTGGAGTGCATCCTGATCGACGCGTCCTCCGACGAGATCCGCTTTACCGGCAACGATATGGAACTCGGTATCGAGACCGTCGTAGAGGGAAAGATCGCCGAGAAAGGAATCATCGCGCTGGAGGCGAAGCTCTTTTCCGAGATCATCCGTAAGCTCCCGGACAGCGAGGTTACGATTACTTCCGATAAAAACTACAACACCCTGATCGTCTGCGAGAAGGCGAAATTTTCGATCATGGGACGGGACGGAGACGATTTCTCCAACATTCCCTTCGTCGAGCGGGACAACTGCGTCAGCATCTCCCAGTTTACCTTGAAAGAAGTCATCCGCCAGACGATTTTTTCCATCGCTGCCAACGAGAGCAACAAAATGATGACAGGAGAGCTGTTTGAGATCAGGGGAGACGAAATGCGGGTGATTTCCCTGGACGGACACAGAATTTCCATCCGCAAAATCATTCTGAAGTCGTCCTACGGCAATATCAAGGTCATTGTTCCCGGAAAGACGCTGACCGAGATTTCCAAGATTCTCTCCGGCGGCACCGAGGACATGGTGGACATTTATTTCACCGAGAACCATATTGTATTTGAGTTTGACCAAACGATCGTCGTGTCCAGGCTGATCGAGGGGAATTATTTCCGCGTCGATCAGATGCTTTCCAATGATTATGAGACGAAGATCAAGATCAACAAAAAAGAATTTCTGGACTGCATCGACCGCGCGACGCTGCTCGTGAAGGAGGGAGACAAGCGCCCGATCATTCTCAACATCGCGGACAGCGTGATGGAGCTGAAAATCACTTCCCAGATCGGCACGATGAATGAAATCATCGACGTCGACCAGGAGGGAAAAGACATCAAGATCGGCTTCAATCCGAAGTTCCTGATCGACGCGCTGCGCGTGATCGACGACGAGACCGTCGATATTTACTATATGAATCCGAAGGCCCCGTGCTTTATCCGCGACGAGGAGCAGAATTACATTTATCTGATTCTCCCGGTCAATTTCGTGGACGCCGGCTGAGCCCTGAGGATGGAGGAGATTATGGAAGAAAAAAAGATTGTGCTTCGGGATGATTTTATCAAGCTGGGGCAGGCGCTGAAAGCGGCCGGCATCGCGCAGAGCGGCGTCGAGGCGAAGTTTATGATTCAGGACGGAAAGGCTTCGGTGAACGGAGAAGTGTCCCTGCAGCGCGGGAAAAAGCTGTACGACGGGGACGAGGTTCTCTGCGGGGGCGTCCGTATCAGGATAGAAAAGCCGAAGCTGGTGTGATTATGGTTGTCGAAACGATCAGGCTCAGTCATTTCCGCAATTACGAAAGTCTGGAGCTGGCCTTTGACGGGGGAACCAACCTCTTTTACGGGGACAACGCGCAGGGAAAGACAAATATTCTGGAATCAGTATATTTATGCGGCACCACGCGTTCCCACAAGGGCAGTAAAGACAGGGAGATGATCCTTTTCGGAGAGGAGGAGTCCCATATCTGCATGAAAATCAGAAAAAAGGACATTCCTTACCGCATCGACATGCACCTGAAAAAGAACAGGACGAAGGGGATCGCGATCAACGGCGTGCCGGTCCGGAAGGCCGGCGAGCTGATTGGGCTTGGCAATTTTATATTTTTTTCACCGGAAGATTTGAATATCATTAAAAATGGTCCGTCGGAGCGCAGGCGGTTTCTGGACATGGAACTGTGCCAGCTGGACCGTATCTACCTGTACCATCTCTCCAGCTACGGGAGAGCTCTGGCGCAAAGAAACAAGCTACTCAAAGATCTGTATTTTTACCCGGAAGCGGAATCTATGCTCGACGTACTTGACGAGCAGCTGGCGCAGCACGGAGAAGTTTTGATTCGTGCCCGTGGTAAATTCGCCGAAAAGCTGAATTCTATTTTGTGTGATATTCACGGGAAGCTGTCCGGCGGAAAAGAAAATCTGACGCTTACTTATGAGAAAGATACCGATGATTCCGGCTTTTATCAGAAATTAAAGGAGAGCCGGGAGAAAGATATCAAGTATAAAATTACAACGCACGGACCGCACAGGGACGATCTGTGCTTTACCATCGGAGGAGCCGACATCCGGACGTACGGTTCTCAGGGGCAACAGAGGACGGCGGCCCTCTCCCTGAAGCTGGCGGAGATCGAGATTGTAAAGCAGAGCAGCAAGGACACGCCGGTGCTTCTGCTGGACGACGTGCTGTCGGAGCTCGACGGCAACAGACAGAAATGTCTTCTGGAGAGCATTCACGACGTCCAGACGATGATCACCTGTACCGGCGTTGAAGATTTTGTCGGCTGTGATTTTAAGATTCATAAATTGTTTCAGGTAATAGAAGGAACAGTATACGAAAAAACAGTTTAGGAGGGTTTCCATGAGCACAGAATACGGTGCGGATCAAATCCAGATATTGGAGGGCCTGGAGGCGGTAAGAAAAAGGCCCGGCATGTACATCGGGAGTACTTCGGCCAGAGGACTTCATCACCTTGTTTACGAGATCGTAGACAATTCCATCGACGAGGCGCTTGCGGGCTTCTGCGACAGCATTTTTGTCACGATCAATCCGGATAATTCGATTACAGTGGTCGACAACGGCAGGGGCATTCCGGTCGACATCAACCACAAGGCGGGGCTTCCGGCGGTGGAAGTGGTGTTTACGGTGCTTCACGCGGGCGGAAAGTTCGGCGGCGGGGGCTATAAGGTCTCCGGAGGACTTCACGGCGTGGGCGCTTCCGTGGTGAACGCGCTTTCCGTGCGGCTGGAAGTGACGATTTGCCGCGACGGAAAGATTTACCGTCAGCGCTACGCGCGCGGAAAAGTCGTGGAAAAGCTGCAGGTCATCGGCACCTGCGATCCGCAGCAGACCGGCACTACCGTTACTTTTTTGCCGGACGACGAGATATTTGAAGAAACCGTTTTCGATTACAATACGTTAAAGCAGAGACTGCGGGAAATGGCTTTCCTGACCAGAGGCATCCGCATCACGCTGCGCGACGAGCGCGAGGAGGAGCCGGTTGAAAAGGTCTTCCATTATGAGGGCGGAATCAAAGAATTTGTCACTTACTTAAACCGCGGAAAGAATGCGCTCTATGAGGACATCATTTACTGTGAGGGCGAGCGGGACGGCGTCTACGTGGAAGTGGCGATGCAGCACAACGACGCTTACAACGAGGGAAGCTACAGCTTTGTCAATAACATCACCACGCCGGAGGGCGGCACGCACCTGACCGGCTTCAAAAACGCGCTGACCAAGACGTTCAACGATTACGCAAGGACGAACAAACTGTTGAAGGACAGCGATCAGAACCTTTCCGGCGACGATATCCGCGAGGGTCTGACCGCGATCATCAGCATCAAGATCGAGGAGCCGCAGTTTGAGGGCCAGACGAAGCAGAAACTCGGCAACAGCGAGGCCAGAGGCGCGGTGGAGAGCATCGTCACCGACCAGCTGACGATTTATCTGGAGCAGCATCCGCAGGTGGCGAAGATCATTGTGGAAAAATCGATCATGTCGCAGCGGGCGCGCGAGGCCGCGCGCAAAGCGCGCGACCTCACGAGAAGAAAGTCGGCGCTCGACGGCCTTTCCCTGCCCGGCAAGCTGGCTGATTGCTCCGACAAAGACCCGGCGAACTGCGAAATCTATATCGTAGAGGGAGATTCCGCCGGCGGCTCCGCAAAGACTGCGCGCAGCCGCGCGACGCAGGCGATTCTCCCGCTGCGCGGAAAGATTTTAAACGTCGAAAAAGCGCGGCTTGACCGCATTTACGGCAACGCGGAGATCAAAGCCATGATTACCGCGTTCGGCACCGGAATCCATGAAGATTTTGACATTACCAAGCTCCGTTATCATAAAATTATTATTATGACGGATGCCGATGTGGACGGAGCCCACATCGCGACGCTGCTTCTGACGTTTTTATATCGTTTTATGCCGGAACTGATCAAACAGGGCTACGTTTATCTGGCGCAGCCGCCTCTTTACAAGCTGGAAAAGAACAAAAAAGTCTGGTATGCGTACAGCGAACAGCAGCTGAACCAGATTCTGGAGGAAGTCGGACGCGATCAGAACAACAAAATACAACGCTACAAAGGACTGGGAGAGATGGACGCCGAACAGCTCTGGGAGACGACCATGGACCCGGAAAAACGCATCCTGAAAAAAGTGACGATGGACGAAGCGCAGTCTTCCGAAATCGACGTTACCTTTACGACTCTGATGGGCGACCAGGTGGAACCGCGCCGTGAGTTTATCGAAGAAAATGCAAGAAAAGTAAAGAATCTGGACATCTGAGGATACTAAGATCACATATTGCGGAGCAGTTCGCAGGTATCCGCAAACAAGCACCTGTATTCAGGAGGAAAACAGACATTGGAAGACAATATTTTTGATCAGATTCGAGAAGTAGACTTGAAAAAGACCATGGAAGAAAATTACATTGACTACGCGATGAGCGTAATCGCCGCGCGTGCGCTCCCCGATGTGAGGGACGGCCTGAAGCCGGTGCAGCGGCGCGTGCTCTATTCCATGATCGAACTGAACAACGGTCCCGACAAGCCGCACCGCAAATGCGCGCGTATCGTCGGTGATACGATGGGTAAATATCATCCGCACGGCGACAGCTCCATCTACGGAGCGCTCGTCAACATGGCGCAGGAGTGGTCGACCAGATACCCGCTCGTGGACGGACACGGAAACTTCGGTTCCGTTGACGGCGACGGCGCCGCGGCCATGCGTTACACGGAGGCCCGCCTCAGCCGGATTTCCATGGAGATGTTGGCCGATATCAATAAAGACACCGTGGATTTCGCGCCGAACTTTGACGAGACGGAGCGGGAGCCGGTTGTGCTGCCGTCCAGATATCCGAACCTGCTGGTCAACGGCACCTCCGGCATCGCGGTCGGCATGGCCACCAACATTCCGCCGCACAACCTGCGGGAGATCGTCGCCGCGGTCGTCAAAATCATTGACAACCGCGTAAACGAGCATCGCGATACCTCGATCGAGGAAGTCATGGAAATCGTCAAGGGCCCGGATTTTCCGACCGGCGCCCAGATTCTCGGCACGAGGGGAATCGAGGAAGCCTACCGCACGGGCAAGGGAAAAATTCGCGTGCGCGCGGTCACAAATATCGAAAGTATGCCGAACGGCAAGAGCCGCATCATCGTGACGGAGCTTCCGTTTATGGTGAACAAGGCCCGTCTCATTGAAAAGATGGCGGAGCTTGTGCGCGACAAGCGCATCGACGGCATCACAGCCATCACGGACGAGTCGAGCCGCGAGGGCATGCGCATCAACATCGAATTGCGCAGGGATGCCAACGCCAACGTCATCCTCAACCAGCTTTTCAAGCACACGCAGCTGCAGGATACGTTCGGCGTGAATATGCTGGCGCTGGTGAAGAATCAGCCGAAGATTCTCAATCTTCTGCAGATGCTCACTTATTATATCCGGCACCAGGAGGATGTGGTTACCCGGAGGACGAAATACGAGCTCAACAAGGCGGAGGAGAGGGCCCACATTTTAAAAGGCCTGCTGATCGCGCTGGACAACATCGACGAGGTAATCAGCATCATCCGCAATTCCCAGAATGCGCAGATCGCCAAGGAAGGGCTGATCGGGCGGTTCGGGCTGACCGACGCCCAGGCGCAGGCAATCGTCGATATGCGTCTGCGCGCGCTGACCGGTCTGGAACGCGAGAAGCTGGAAAACGAATACCAGGAGCTGATGGAAAAGATCAAGGAGTACAAGGCGATTCTTGCCGATGAAAATCTGCTTCTGGGCGTAATCCGGAAAGAGATCACCGCGATTTCCGAGAAATACGGCGACGACCGGAGAACCACGATCGGATTCGATGCTTACGATATTTCGACGGAGGATCTGATCCCGGACGAGAACATCGTTATTACCATGACGAAGCTCGGCTACATCAAGCGTATGACCCCGGACAATTTCAAGAGCCAGAACCGCGGCGGCAAAGGCATCAAGGGCATGCAGACGATTGAGGACGACTACATAGAAGAGCTGCTGATGACAACGACGCATCACTACCTGATGTTTTTCACCAACAAGGGACGCGTCTACCGTCTGAAAGCGTATGAGATACCGGAAGCCAGCCGGACGGCCCGCGGCACGGCGATCGTCAATCTGCTGCAGCTGATGCCGGACGAAAAGATTACCGCCCTGATTCCAATCCGGGAATATAAAGAAGGCCGTTTTCTGTTTATGGCGACCAGAAACGGAATCGTCAAGAAAACGCCGATCACTGATTACGCTTCTGTGAGAAAAACTGGGCTGGCTGCCATCAGTCTCCGCGAAGAAGATGAATTGATCGAGGTCAAATTTACAAATAATAAAAAGGACATTTTCCTGGTTACAAAGTACGGACAGTGCATCCGTTTCCATGAGACGGACGTGCGCAGCACCGGCCGCGTTTCCATGGGCGTGATCGGCATGACGCTGGCGCCCGGCGACGAGGTGGTCGGCATGCAGCTTGACACGCAGGGCGAGTACCTGCTGGTGGCGTCGGAAAACGGCATGGGAAAGATTACCCCGATCACGGACTTTACCGCGCAGAACCGCGGCGGCAAAGGCGTGAAATGCTATAAGATCATGGAAAAAACGGGCAATGTGGTCGGCGTCAAGATGGTAAACCGCGACAACGAAGTGATGCTGATCAGCACCGAGGGAATTATTATTCAGTTTTCCTGCGAGGATATTTCCGTTCTCGGCCGTGTGACCAGCGGCGTGAAATTGATGAACCTGAGCGGGGACACGAAGATCGCGAGCCTGGCCAAGGTGCGCGAATCGTCGGCAAAGACAGAAGAGGATACCCTGAAATCTCTGGAAGAAGAACTGAAGAAAGAAGAATAGGTAAAATAGAATGAGGGTACGAAGGTTAATCGCCGTGTGGGCGGCCAAAATCGTCAGTACCGCATGCAGGCTTTCCGGCAGACAGGGCGTTACGTTTGCCGGAAAAGTTGCGCTCAGGATTGATCCCCGGATTCTGCGGGATCTCTCCGCCATGGTGCGGGAAAAGATTTTTGTCGTCTGCGGCACGAACGGAAAGACGACTACGAACAATCTGCTCTGTTCCGCCATCGAGTCGGAGGGAAAGAAGCTGGTGTGCAACCACACCGGCTCCAATATGCTTGCCGGCGTGGCGGCTGCGTTTGTGCTGGCGGCTAAAAACAACGGTTCCCTGGACGCGGATTACGCCTGCATCGAGATCGACGAGGCCTCGACGCTTCGCATCTTCCCTCATTTCAAGCCGGACTACATGGTGCTGACAAACCTGTTCCGCGACCAGCTCGACCGCTACGGCGAGATCGACATCACCATGGATATGCTGGGCCGCGCCATGAAAATGGCGCCGGACATGACGGTCATCGTCAACGGGGACGACGCGCTTTCCGCTTATCTGGCGATGAAGAGCGGAAATTCATATGTGACATATGGCATCACCGAGCGCGTATTTGAGGAACAGGACGGAAAGGAAATTCGCGAGGGCCGTTTCTGCAAAAACTGCGGCGCGCGTCTGGATTATGAATTTTATCACTACAGCCAGCTCGGAAAATACCGCTGTCCGCAGTGCGGATTTGCGCGCCCGGCGATCGATTTTGAGGCGTCCTCCATCGATATGTCGGAGGGCCTCGGCTTTACCGTGGAAAATCGGCATTTTTATGCAAATTACCGCGGATTTTATAATATTTATAATATTCTGGCCGCCTACAGCGCGGGCTGTACCGCCGGACTGGAGCTTCGCGCCTTCGACCGGGTGCTCGCGGAGTTCAATCCGCAGAACGGGCGCATGGAGCAGTTTACGGTCGGCGGCACGCACATCGTCCTCAACCTGGCCAAAAACCCGGCCGGCTTCAACCAGAACATTTCGGCGGTGATGGAGGATAAAAAGGAAAAGGACATTATCATCGTCATCAACGACAACGCGCAGGACGGCACGGACATTTCCTGGCTCTGGGACGTGGATTTCGACCGTTTTTCCGAAGACAATATTCACTCGATCACCGTCAGCGGCATCCGCTGCCAGGATATGCGGCTGCGCATGAAGTATGTGAACATTTCCTCCGAGCTGATCGCGGACGTAAAGAGCGCGATTGAGGCGCGGGTTCGCGACGGCTGCAAGAATCTTTATGTGCTGGTGAATTATACCGCGCTGTTTTCCACGAGGAATATCCTTGTGGAGATGAGCAGGGGGCGGGCGTGAAGGTCTTTTTTTGATAAGTGACTTTTTTATGAGTAACTTTTTTATGAGTATTCTTTTTGGTGGATGTTTTTTTTGAGGGAGTTTTTTGAAAAATCTGAATTTTATTGCGGATAGGAAAATGGATTTTATTTTTGTAAAAAATGTCTTTAAAGAATGGTGTGGAACAATTTTCTAATCTGCTCTGTTTTGTCGTACCTTGTTTTGTCGCACCTTGTTTTGTTGTGTCATGTTTTATTGTGACATGCTTTGTTGTGACATGCTTTGTTGTGTCATGTTTTATTGTGTCATGTTTTATTGTGACATGTTTTATTGTGACATGCTTTGTTGCGTCATACTTTATTATGATTATTAAAGTTATGTTTGAAAGGAATGTGAGTTTAGGTGAAACTTACGATCGGCCATCTATACCCGGATTTGTTAAATCTCTACGGCGACCGGGGAAACATTCAATGCATGAAGATGCGCTGCCAGTGGCGCGGGATTGAAGCGGAAGTACGTGAATTTCAGATCACGGACGCCATTGATTTCTCTGGTCTGGACATCGTGCTGCTCGGCGGAGGCTCCGACCGCGAACAGATGCTGGTGTGCGAGAAGCTCAAGACAATCCGCAGCAGCTTTCGGGATTATGTGGAAGATAACGGCGTAGTGATCGCGGTCTGCGGCGGTTATCAGCTGCTTGGCCATTACTACGACACGGACGACGGCCGGATCGAGGGTTTGTCGCTGGTGGACCTTTACACGGAGCAGGGCAGTCCGCGCCTGATTTCCAATATCATTATACAAAATGAGATGTTTGATTTTCCGATCGTCGGGTTTGAAAACCACGGCGGCAGAACGTTCATCGGAGAAAACCGGCCGCTGGGCAAGGTGCTGTTCGGCTATGGGAATAACGAAAAAGACGGGGCCGAGGGCGTGCTCTACAAAAATGTGGTCGGCACGTACCTGCACGGGCCGCTGCTCCCCAAAAATCCGCATGTCTGCGATTATCTGCTCAGCCATGCGCTGGAGCGGAAGTATGGAAACGGGGAATTGGAGAAGCTGGACGACGCGCAGGAACTGGAGGCGAACCGGTATATTGTGGACCGGTTTGCGGGGCGGCGGTGAGAATGCTGAGTTTAAATATTCGTTATATACTTTCAGGAGTGTGAAAGTATTTGTAGTTACCAGAGTAAGATTACGACTATTTTCATATTCAAAAATGTGTGATAATGCAAAAAAAGAGATTGTTTGAAAATACATTCTTGAAATGCACCCTCGGGGTGTGGCAATCTATTGTCCACGAGATCCTCGTTACATCTGTCTGTCTGCGGCGGACTGCATCTGCCTCAGACAGACATCTGTCTCGGATATGTGGACAATCAGATTACCACAAGCCCCTTCGGGTGCGATCCAGACAGTCTTTAAATTGGTTTCAAATATATACTGGTTTCGGATATATACTGATTTCAGGTATATATTTTTTTCAGATATATCGCGTATATTGATTCAGGCATATTGACTTCAAGTGTTTTTTATTATTGCAGATATTTTCTTAATATATCCGCTTTATCTGTCTTTTCCCACGGTAAATCAAGATCATTTCTTCCGAAATGTCCGTAAGCCGCCGTCTGTTTGTAAATTGGCCGGCGCAGGTCGAGCATTTTGATGATTCCGGCCGGGCGCAGGTCAAAGTTTTCTCTTACGATTTCGGTCAGTTTTTCGTCGGAAAGTTTTCCGGTGCCGAAGGTATCTACCATGATTGAGGTAGGACGCGCGACGCCGATGGCGTAAGAAAGCTGGATTTCGCATTTTTCTGCAAGTCCGGCTGCTATGATGTTTTTTGCCACATAGCGCGCCGCATAAGCCCCGGAACGGTCGACCTTGGTGCAGTCTTTGCCGGAAAAAGCGCCGCCGCCGTGCCGTGCGTAGCCGCCGTAGGTGTCAACGATGATTTTGCGTCCGGTCAGGCCGCTGTCGCCGTGCGGGCCGCCGATAACAAAACGCCCGGTCGGATTGATGAAAAATTTTGTATGATCGTCCACCATATCTTTTGGCAGCACTTCGTCGAACACGTATTTTTTGATGTCCGCGTGAATCTGTTCCTGTGTCGCCTCCGGGTCATGCTGTGTTGAGAGCACGACGGCGTCAAGACGGGATGGTTTGCCGTTTTCGTCATATTCCACGGTGACCTGTGTCTTTCCGTCCGGGCGCAGGTAAGTGAGCGTGCCGTCTTTTCTTACTTTGGTCAACTGACGTGCCAGTTTGTGCGCCAGAGAAATCGGGTAAGGCATATATTCCTCGGTTTCGTTGGTCGCGTAGCCGAACATCATGCCCTGATCGCCTGCGCCGATGGCCTCGATCTGGTCGTCGGTCATCAGGTTTTCTTTCGCTTCCAGCGCTTTGTCCACGCCGAGCGCAATGTCCGCAGACTGCTCGTCGATTGCCGTAATCACGCCGCAGGTATCCGCGTCGAAACCGTATTTTCCCCTGATGTAGCCGATTTCGCGCACCGTGTTGCGCACGATTTTCTGAATGTCCACGTAGGCTTTCGTCGTGATTTCACCCATCACCAGTACCATGCCGGTCGTGGTCGCCGTCTCGCAGGCCACGCGGCTCATCGGGTCCTGTTCCAGCAAAGCGTCGAGGATGGCGTCCGAAATCTGGTCGCACATTTTGTCCGGGTGTCCCTCGGTGACGGATTCGGAAGTAAATAACAGTTTGTCCATAGTATCTCCTCTCCTGATGGTTTGCTTTTCTGCTTTCATGGTAAAAAAAATCCGCTCGAAAGCGGATTTAATCAGACAGCCATCAAATCCCCTTATTGTTCGAGTCTTACTCGCTCAGGTTGGCACCTTCCGTTTCCGGGGTTGCCGTGGCTTCACAGATCCTTTGTACCTCCACCACTCTGAATAAGAGAAAAGCATTTTGTTTAGTTGTACAGATCATAAGCTACTGCATTTTGCACTGTTTGTCAAGTGCCTGTATGAATTTAGAAAAAATTTAGATTCAAAGCGCAATGTTTAGATGAATTGTGATATTTTCTGTGCTATACTGACAGCAGGTGGTTTTATGAAGCTGAAAACAAGGCTGATCATAGCCTTTCTGATCATTATTTTAGTGCCTGTCCTTCTGTTCGGGATAGTTTTTTTTGGCTTTACTCATTATCAGATTAGTGCGATCGAGCGCAATTACGGGGTGCCGATTTCCTACGAAAATATGTCGGATTCCATGCAGGTGATCGGCAAGACGACGCAGGATATTTTTGAAGAACTGAAAGATCAGGCGGAAGCGGAGCCGCAGCGGTTTCTGGACAAAAAATACCTGCAGGATATCAACGAACGGCTCGGACAAAAGCATTCGTTCCTGCTTGTGCGCAAAGACGGGGAGCTGTATTACAATGGGAGCGGACAGGATGTGGCGGCGCTGTTTAATGAGCTGCCGGTGTTCCGGCGCTTTATGAGCGCGGTGGACGGCGGTTCCTATATTGGCAGGGGCGTGCAGGCTTTTGTGAAGCAGCTGGACCTCGATCTTGAAAACGCGGATGTAAGCGTGTTCCTCGTTTCCTCGGTCAGAGAAATTATTTCGCAGACGCGAAGGCTTCTTCGCGATCTGATTCTTTCCGTGGTTGTGATCCTGGTCTTTACGGCTTTTTTGATGATTGTCTGGATTTATACCGGGATTCACACGCCGCTGCAGAAGCTGAGCGAGGCCACACACCGTGTCAAGGAGGAGGATTTCGACTTTGAGCTGGAGGCAAAGGGCCACGATGAGATCAGCGAGCTGTTTCGCGATTTTGACGACATGCGGCAGCGGCTGAAAGATCTGGATGAGGAGAAAAAGGCGTTTGACCGCCAGAGCAAGGAGCTGATCAGCAATATTTCGCATGACCTGAAGACGCCGATCACGGCCGTCAAGGGTTATGTCGAAGGCATCATGGACGGGGTGGCGGACACGCCGGAGAAGATGGACCGCTACATCCGCACGATTTACATCAAGGCCAACGACATGGACCGCCTGATCAATGAGCTGACGTTTTATTCCAAGATCGACACCAACCGCATTCCTTACAATTTCAACAAGCTGGATGTGGCGGAATATTTCGACGATTGCGCCGAGGAAGTCGGCCTGGAAATGCGGGAGCGGAATATCGTATTTTCATACATCAATACCGTGGAAATCGGCACGCTGATCATCGCCGACGCCGAGCAGCTGAAGCGCGTGATCAACAATATCATCGGCAATTCCGTGAAATACATGGACAAGGCGAAACAATATGTGCAGCTTCGGGTAATGGATATCGGCGATTTTATTCAGGTGGAGATCGAGGACAATGGCAAAGGCATCCCGAACAAGGACATCGCCGCCATTTTTGACCGCTTTTACCGGACGGATCAGTCCAGAAATTCCGCGCAGGGCGGCAGCGGCATCGGGCTTTCTATTGTGAAAAAGATTATTGAAGATCACGGCGGCCGGATTTGGGCGACCAGCAAGGTCGGCGAGGGAACGGTTATGCATTTTGAAATCAGAAAATATCAGGAGGCTGTCTATGAGTAAAATTTTGATTGTTGAGGACGAAGTGGCAATCGCGGATCTGGAACGGGATTATCTGGAGCTTTCCGGTTTTGAGGTGGAGATCGAAAATTCGGGGGAGCGGGGACTGGTTCGCTCGCTGGAGGAGGATTTTGACCTGGTGATTCTGGATTTGATGCTGCCGGAGGTGGACGGCTTCGAAATCTGCAGGCATATCCGGGAGCAGAAAAATATTCCAATTATCATGGTTTCCGCGAAAAAAGATGATATTGACAAAATTCGCGGCCTCGGCCTCGGCGCGGACGATTATATGACGAAACCGTTCAGCCCCAGCGAACTGGTGGCGCGGGTGAAAGCGCATCTGGCCCGCTATGAGCGCTTGGTCAACAGTAACGTGCAGGAGAATGACATTATCGAAATCCGCGGCATCAAGATCGACAAGACGGCGCGGCGCGTCTGGATTGATGGGGAGGAAAAAAATTTTACGACAAAAGAATTCGATCTGCTGACATTTCTGGCGCAGAATCCGAACCATGTATTTACCAAGGAGGAGCTGTTTAAAGAAATCTGGGATATGGAATCGGTCGGCGACATCGCAACGGTGACGGTTCACATCAAGAAAATCCGTGAAAAGATCGAGAAGCAATCCTCCAAGCCGCAGTACATCGAGACGATCTGGGGCGTGGGGTATCGCTTTAAGCTCTGAATAAAGAGCAGGGAGGTGCTTTGCACTATAATAGAACTCGTTGTCTATTGTATACGCAAAAAATAGCGCTCCCAGTCTGACAAACTAAGCGCTATTTTATAGTTTTCAATATATTTGTAGAAAATACAGAAGATGCAGGAGAAAACCCGCATGATTTTATATGAGGATCACGACATTATCGTCTGTCACAAGCCGGCCGGTCTTCCGGTGCAGAGCGCCCGCGTGGGCCAGATAGACATGGAAAGCATGCTGAACAATCATCTGGCGGAGACATGGGAATCGGAGCCGGATACAAAAGATAAAACAAAAGGTAAAAATAATACACGAACCGGCGGCCTGAAAACAAACGCACAAAAAGCCCCGACCGTTTACGTCGTCCATCGTCTGGATCAGCCGGTGGAGGGCGTTCTTGTATTTGCAAAAACAAAACAGGCAGCTGCCTCACTCTCCCGGCAGATAACCGACGGCAGCATGCGCAAGATTTATCAGGCGGTCTGCTGTGTGACGGAAGAAGGGCAGCGGACGCTGTGCAAGACGGATGCTGAGATTTTGAAAGGGCATGATTACCAGCCTGTAAATTCCGAAGGAGGAAATGCGAAAGGCAGTACAAAAACAGGATATGAATGCGAACCTGCAAATATTGAAGAATATCAAAAAGAATATCATCTGGTAGACTACCTCCTGAAAGACGGCCGCACAAATACATCCGCTGTCGTTTCAGGGCACACGAAAAATGCAAAGAAGGCAGAACTTTCTTTTCGGGTACTGAAATTGTGGCAGGATGATTGTTCAGATGATTGCCTGAATAATCATTCGGAGAAAAATACAGAGAAAGATTTTGGAAAGAACGCAGAAAAAAATTCAGAGGTGGAAAATTCTTTAACAAAAAATATAACAGAAAAAGAAAACCCTGCACCTGCAAACGAATACCTGCTCGCAGAAATCGAGCTGAAAACCGGCCGTCATCACCAGATTCGCGTGCAGATGGCACACGCGGGACTGCCATTGTACGGAGACCGAAAATATGGAGATCAAGAATATTTTACATCAAGAGAACAGTGCGCGCAGATGTCTGGACATAACACCAGACAGAAAAAAGAACACACATCAACAAGTGTTTCATCAGTAAACACTCCCGCGCTCTGCGCGGTTTCCCTCACCTTCATCCACCCATCTTCTGGAAAAATGGTGACATTCAAAACACGCCCGCAGCAAAGATACCCATGGCCCTCGTGGCCGGATATCATGCCGTAGTGTATACATATATACAAAGCATAATCAAAGAAAATATAGAATAATTTGTGATTATAAGAACCGTATTACAAACTACTTGATACTTCAATTAGTTTGCATTGTTATACAATAAACAACTGCAGTTCTGTCCAATCAAATTTTCTATGAAACTGTCGCAAATATACCAGACAGAGCTTGGCACAATCCGATTGTATACACGTCCACCCACAATATATTCCACAATACATCCCATAACGCATCCCCCGCAGGCATCCCCTGCGCCTCATGGTTTGCAACAAATGTTTGCAACAAATGTAACGAAAACTAAGTACCCAGCTGCCGTCCTGTCCGGTTGGATTTTCGATGTGTTTTCCCAGGAAAACATAAGGCTGTTTTCCTGGGAAAATACTCGAAAGGGTACCGACCGGGCAGGACGGCAGCGTCCTCATTCATCCCAATTCAAAGTCACCCCCTCAAAATGAATAAGAACTCTGAATAAGAACCCCAAATTCCCCCATACTAAAAGCATCCCGCCATCCTTGCCACCCCGCACATCTTTACACTGCCCTTACATCACATACACAACATTGCATACATAAGAAACAAGATAAACCCGGCTAAACCAAAACGAGAAGGTGCTTGCAATATGACAGAAGGAAAAAAACTGATGATTACAGTGGGAATTACGGCAGCAGTCTACTTTGTATTCCGATATCTGCTGCCATACGTAATTCCCTTTTTGATTGCATACGTGCTGGTGCACCTGCTAAACCCCGTGGTGGAGTTCATCCGCAGAAGGCTGCCGTGGAAAAAGGAAGTCATCGTCTCCATCCTGCTGACGATCCTGCTGTCCTTATGCACGCTGGTGTTCTATTTCCTGTACTGCCAGCTGATGGGGCAGATCCGCAATATCGCGATGAACTTCGACTATTATTATTCCTGCTTCTGCGGCGTAATCGACGACTGCTGCCTGATGGCGGAAAAGAGCTTCGGCGTGCATGTGAACGAGGTGCGGGACTTCGTGTACTCCAGCCTGGACCACGCGACGGAGCAGATACGCATTTATATTATTCCGGGCGTGCTGAATTATTCGGTGCGCTACCTGAAAAAGCTGGCCGACGCCGGGATTTTTCTGCTGATGCTGTTTGTGGCGGTGATTCTGCTGATGAAAGATTACGATGAAATGCAGGAAAAGCTGGAGCAGTATGCGTGGTACGGCCATTTTCACAATGTCACGGAGCGGATGTGGCAGCAGGGCGGGGAGTATATCAAGGCGCAGATGATCATCATCGGCGTCGTGATCGGGCTGTGCACGGCGGGGCTGTGGGCGCTGGGCAACCCGTATTTTCTGGTGCTGGGCATCGTGATCGGGCTGATGGACGCGCTGCCGTTTGTCGGCACCGGCACCGTGCTGATTCCGCTGGCGGTGTGGTTTCTGTTCCGGCGCAGCTTCCGGCTCGCGCTGGAATATCTGGGGCTGTTTCTGCTGACCTACGTGGTCCGGGAATTTCTCGAGCCGCGGCTGATCGGCTCCCGGCTCGGCGTTTACCCGTTTGTGATGATCGTGGTGGTGTACGCGGGGCTTTACCTGTTCGGCACGGCCGGGGTGCTGCTGGGGCCGGTCTCTTTGCTGACGGTGATCGAGATTCTGCGGGAGCTGAAAATCTGCAGGATGCCGGACGAAAGCGGCCGGAATACCGCGCGCAAAGGGAAAAAACGTGATAAAGAAAACAGAAAGATGAATGAATGATACATTGTTAAAAGAATAATTAAGGGAATGACAGGCAATAAATTCTGGACATAACCGGAAAAATACATTAAGATAGGGGTATGATGTAAACCGATTTTATTCCTCTGCGGGGAGTTCCTGATCATGAAAAAGGGAAATGACATTATGCGGTCTCTTGCCATGGTGACGCAGCTCGGTATCAGTATGCTTGCGCCCGTGGTTCTTTGCGCGTTTATCGGGAGCTGGCTGGACGAGCGGTACGGATGGTCGGTGACGGCGGTGCTGCTGGTCCTCGGGATTATGGCGGGGGCGAGGAACACCTGGATGCTGCTTCGGAGCATTCAGCCGCCGGCTTCAAAGGGGAGACAGGAGAATGAGCAAAAAGATCAATGAGACGCTTGCGCAGCTCATGGCCGGCATTCTGGTGTCGGGCGTGCTGATTCAGGCGGCAGATCTGCTGGTTTCCGCAGTTTACCGTCAGTTTGCGCGGGCGCGGGCGCCGTTTGCGCTGGGTCTGTGGACGGGGGTCCTGACGGCTCTGGCGCTGTCGGTGCATATATACCGCTCGATCGACCGGGCGCTCGACATGTCGCCGGGGGACGCGGAGTCCTACATGCGCAAGGCTTATATGCTGCGCACGCTGGCGATTCTGCTGGTGGCCGGGGCGGTCACGTATTTTCGGTTCGGTTATGTCATGGCTTATTTTGTGGGAGTGCTCTGCCTCAAGTTCGGGGCGTTCCTGCAGCCATTGATGCATAAATTCTGGAAGAAATTCCGGAAGTAAGTCTGCGAAAGCGGACGGATACGATCTTTGTGGAAAGGAGGATGAAACGTGGGGACTGCGAATTTGTTGGCATCTTCGGGATCGGATGTGGATTTTATGATTCACGGCATATTCAGCTATGAGCTGTTCGGTCAGACGTTCTGGATTACCACGACGCACGTGGCGATACTGATTGTGATGCTGGTTATCCTTGTGTTCGCGGTTGCGGCACGGATTACGATCAGCCATGCGCAGAAGTATCCGACCGGATTTCAGAATGTGGTGGAGATGATCGTCGAAATGCTGGACCATATGGTTGAGAGCAGCATGGGCGTTCATGCAAAAAAATTCCGCAATTACATCGGTTCCATTTTTATCTTTATCTTCATCAGCAACATCTCCGGCCTGTTCGGCCTGAGGCCGCCGACGGCGGATTACGGCGTTACGCTTCCGCTGGGCCTGATGACGTTCGGGCTGATACAGTACAACAACATCAAATACAATAAATTCGGAGCGTTTACGGGACTGTTCAAGCCGCTGCCCTTCCTGTTTCCGATCAACCTGATCGGTGAGATCGCGGCGCCGTTTTCTCTGTCGCTGCGTCTGTTCGGAAACGTACTGTCCGGCACGGTGATGATGTCCCTGATCTACTCCCTGCTTGCGAAGTTTGCAATCGGGTGGCCGGGTATTCTCCATATCTATTTTGATGTTTTTTCCGGAGCGATTCAGACCTATGTATTCTGTATGCTGACGATGGTGTACGTCACAGACAAACTGCCGGACGCGGGGTAAGCGCCGCGCATCCGGTTCACTGAAAACAAAAAACATATCAGGAGGTTACTTATTATGGAAGGAATTACAAACGAAGGTTTAGTTCTTGCATGTTCAGCAATCGGCGCGGGCCTGGCGATGATCGCGGGCATCGGCCCCGGCGTAGGCCAGGGTATCGCGGCAGGTCACGGCGCGTCGGCGGTCGGCAGAAATCCGGGCGCGCGCGGCGAAATTACATCGACGATGCTTCTTGGCCAGGCAGTCGCGGAGACGACCGGTCTTTACGGCCTGGCGATCGCATTTATTCTTCTTTTTGCAAACCCGCTTCTCGGAAAACTCTGATGCGGCCGTTTGTCCTAAAATAACATGCGAAAGGAGGCGAAATCTTGGAACGATTGTTTAATCTTGACCCGCAGCTGCTTCACGACGCGGTGCTGCTGGCGATTGCGGTATTCGTCATGTTTCTGCTGCTGTCGTACCTGCTCTTCAACCCGGCGCGGGAATTTCTCCGCAAGCGCGAGGAGAGGGTAAAGGACAATATCGATTCGGCGGAAAAGGCGAAGGCCGACGCAGAGGCGCTCCGTCTGGACTATGAGAACCGGCTTCGCGATATTCATAAGGAAGAAAACGAGATTCTGAGCGCGGCCCGCAGAAAGGCCCTGGAAAACGAAGCGAAGATTCTGGAAAACGCAAAGGCGGAAGCCGCGGCGATCATCGCGCGCGCAAACCGTGAAGTCGAGCTGGAGAGAAAGCGGGCCGAGGACGATATCAAGAAAGAGATCATCTCGGTGGCTTCCATGATTGCCGGCAAGGTGGTCAGCGAAAATATTGATACCAGCGTCCAGGATTCGTTAATCGACGATACATTGAAGGAGATAGGTGATCAGACATGGCTAAGCTAGTGGCGGGGACCTATGGGGATGCGTTGTTTGAGTTTGCCGTGGAGGAGAACCAGCTGGACAGCCTGACGGAAGAGATCGGGCTGGTGCAGACTGCGCTGCAGGAAAACGCAGCCTTTGAAAAAATTCTCATGCACCCGGAGATTCCCAAGGAGCGGAAGCTGCAGGTGATTGAGGATGTATTCGGGGGAAATGTCTCCGACGCCCTCACGGGGTTTTTGAAAATCGTGGTCACAAAGGGCAGATATAAAGACTTACCGGACATTTTTGCATATTTTACCGCAAAAGTGAAGGAATACAAAAAAATCGGAGTCGCCGAGGTGATCTCGGCAGTTCCGCTCAGAGGGGAGCAGAAGCGGCGGATCGAACGGAAGCTTCTGGACACGACCCGCTATGAGACGATGGAGATCGAGTATAAGGTAGACAGCAGCAAGATCGGCGGACTGATGATCCGCATCGGCGACCGCGTGGTGGACAGCACAATCCGCAGCAAGCTGGACAGGCTGACCTCCGGCCTTTTGAAGATCTCACTAGAATGCGAGAAAGAAGGTGTGCAGACCTCATGAATTTAAGACCAGAGGAAATCAGTTCCGTGATCAAGGAACAGATCAAAAGATACTCCTCCGAAATTGCGGTGTCTGACACAGGTACTGTCATCCAGGTAGCGGACGGCATCGCCCGCATTTACGGCCTTGAGAAGGCCATGCAGGGAGAGCTTCTGGAATTTCCGGGCGAGGTGTACGGCATGGTGCTGAACCTTGAGGAGGATAACGTCGGCGCGGTGCTCCTTGGCAGCAGCAATGACATCAGCGAGGGAGATACGGTGAAAACGACGGGCCGCGTGGTGGAGGTGCCGGTCGGGGACGGCATGCTGGGACGCGTCGTCAACGCGCTCGGCCAGCCGATCGACGGCAAGGGCCCGATTCACTGCGAAAAGCACCGCCGGATTGAGCGCGTGGCGTTCGGCGTCATCGCCAGAAAATCCGTGGACACGCCGCTCCAGACCGGCATCAAGGCCATCGACTCCATGGTTCCGATCGGCCGCGGACAGCGCGAGCTGATCATCGGCGACCGCCAGACCGGCAAGACGGCGCTGGCCGTCGATACCATCATCAACCAGAAGGGTCAGGGCGTCAAATGCATTTACGTGGCGATCGGACAGAAAGCGTCGACGGTGGCCTCCATCGTCAACACGCTCGAGGAATACGGCGCCATGGACTATACGACCGTAGTGGCGGCGACGGCCAGCGAGCTGGCTCCGCTGCAGTACATCGCTCCCTATTCCGGCTGCGCGATCGGCGAGGAATGGATGGAGAGCGGACAGGACGTGCTCGTGATCTACGACGATCTCTCGAAGCACGCGGCGGCTTACCGTACCCTGTCGCTTCTGCTGAAGCGTCCGCCGGGACGCGAGGCTTATCCGGGCGACGTGTTCTACCTGCACTCCAGGCTGCTGGAGCGCGCGGCCAGGCTCTCCGACGAGCTGGGCGGCGGTTCGCTGACGGCACTGCCGATCATCGAGACGCAGGCGGGCGACGTTTCCGCATACATTCCGACCAATGTCATTTCCATCACCGACGGTCAGATTTACCTGGAGACCGAGATGTTCAATTCCGGCTTCCGTCCGGCGATCAACGCCGGCCTGTCCGTGTCGCGTGTCGGCGGCGCGGCGCAGATCAAGGCGATGAAAAAAATTGCGGCCCCGATTCGTGTAGAGCTGGCGCAGTTCCGCGAGCTGGCGGCCTTCTCGCAGTTCGGCTCCGAGCTGGACGCGGACACCAAGGAAAAGCTGGCGCAGGGCGAACGCATCCGCGAGGTGCTGAAGCAGCCGCAGTACCAGCCGATGCCGGTGCAGTATCAGGTTATCATCATCTACGCGGCGACCAGACGCTACCTGCTGGATATTCCGGTGGCGGACGTGCTGCGCTTTGAGAAGGAGCTCTTTGAGTTCCTGGATACGAAATATCCGGAGATTCCGGAGACCATCGCCGCTGAAAAGCAGATTTCCGACGATACGGACGCGGCGCTGCAGAAGGCGATTCAGGAGTTTAAGGAGAGCTTTAAGTAACTGTGAGGAAAGGATGATACTATGGCCTCAATGAGAGACATTAAGCGGCGGCGCAACAGCATCGCCAGCACCCAGCAGATCACGAAGGCGATGAAGCTGGTGTCGACGGTGAAGCTGCAGAAGACCAAGGCGCGCGCCGAGCGGTCGAAGCCGTATTTCGATAAAATGTACCGCACAGTGGCCTCCATGCTGGCCCGGTCCGGGACGATCAGCCATCCGTACCTGAATCCGCAGCCCTCCGCCAAAAAGGCGGTGATCCTCATCACCTCCAACCGCGGCCTGGCCGGCGGATACAATTCCAACGTGATCAAGACGGTCACCGGCTCGGGGCTGAAAGCGGAGGATCTGGTGCTGTTTGCGGTCGGAAACAAGGGCAAGGAGTATTTCCAGCGCAGAAATTACCGCATCGAAAATGAATACCATGAGGCGATCGAAAATCCGATTTTCTCCGATGCAAAGGAAATCTGCGACGACGTGCTCCGGCTCTATCTCTCCGGCGAGGTCGGGGAGATTTATCTCGCGTACACGTATTTCAAGAATACCGTCGTCCACGAGCCGCAGCTTCTCAAGCTGCTGCCGGTGGAGGTGCCGGAGGAGGACATCGAATCCGCGCGGTCGAATACGCTGATGAACTACGAGCCGCGGGAGGAGGAAGCGCTGGAAATCATCATTCCCAAGTACATGACCAGCATTCTCTACGGGGCGCTGGTGGAAGCGGTAGCCAGCGAGAACGGAGCCCGGATGCAGGCGATGGATTCCGCGACCAGCAATGCGGAGGAAATGATCGGCAAGCTGACGCTGCAGTACAACCGCGCGCGCCAGGGTTCGATCACGCAGGAGCTGACCGAGATCATCGCGGGCGCGAATGCGGTATAGAGATTAGAGTTTTAGAAAAAGGAGAGTGAATTACGTCTATGGCGAATAAAGGTAAAATCACTCAGATTATCGGTGCAGTTTTGGATATTAAGTTTACGGAAGGCAGCCTTCCGGGCATATATGAGGCAATCGAGATCACGCGGACGACCGGCGAAACGCTGGTGGTGGAGGTGGCGCAGCATCTCGGCGACGCGACCGTTCGCTGCATCGCCATGGATTCGACGGACGGGCTGGTCCGCGGCATGGAGGCGGTGGCCACAGGCGCCCCGATTTCCGTTCCGGTAGGCGAGGAGACGCTGGGACGCATTTTCAACGTCACCGGCCATCCGATCGACAACAAGCCGGCTCCGCAGCACGTGAAATATATGCCGATTCACCGCGACGCGCCGACGTTTGAGGAGCAATCGACCTCGACCGAGGTCCTGGAGACCGGCATCAAGGTCGTCGACCTGCTGTGCCCCTACCAGAAAGGCGGCAAGATCGGCCTTTTCGGCGGCGCGGGCGTGGGCAAGACCGTCCTCATCCAGGAGCTGATCCGCAACATCGCCACCGAGCACGGCGGCTACTCCGTGTTTACGGGCGTGGGCGAGCGCACCCGCGAGGGCAACGACCTCTACCACGAGATGCAGGAATCCGGCGTCATCAACAAGACTACGATGGTGTTCGGACAGATGAACGAGCCGCCGGGAGCGAGAATGCGCGTGGGCCTGACCGGCCTGACGATGGCGGAAAACTTCCGCGACGAGGGCGGCAAGGACGTGCTTCTGTTCATCGACAATATTTTCCGTTTCACGCAGGCAGGCTCCGAGGTGTCGGCTCTGCTGGGCCGCATGCCCTCGGCCGTCGGCTACCAGCCGACGCTGCAGACCGAGATGGGCGCTCTGCAGGAGCGCATCACCTCCACGAAGAACGGCTCCATCACTTCGGTGCAGGCCGTCTACGTGCCCGCCGACGACCTGACCGACCCGGCTCCGGCGACGACGTTCGCGCATCTGGACGCGACCACCGTGCTTTCGCGTTCCATCGTGGAGCTTGGCATTTACCCGGCAGTGGACCCGCTGGATTCGACCTCCCGCATCCTCGACCCGCGCATCGTCGGCGAGGAGCACTATCAGGTGGCCCGCGGCGTGCAGGAAATTCTTCAGAAATATAAGGAGCTGCAGGACATCATCGCCATCCTCGGCATGGACGAGCTCTCCGAGGACGACAAGCTCGTGGTCAGCCGCGCCAGAAAGGTGCAGAGATTCCTCTCGCAGCCGTTCTTCGTGGCCGTGCAGTTCACCGGCACCGCTGGCAAGTACGTGCCGCTCGCCGAGACTATCCGTGGCTTCCGCGAGATTCTCGAGGGCAGGCACGACGACATTCCGGAGAGCTATTTCCTCAACGCCGGGAGCATCGACGAAGTAGTGGCCCGCGTGAAATAGGGGGTGTCCGGGTATGGCAGACGACAAGTATTTTGATCTGGAAATCATCACACCGGACCGCATATTCTGGACCGGAAAGGCGTCCATGCTCGAGCTCAACACATCGGAGGGTCAGGTGGGCATTTACAAGCGCCACATCCCCATGACCATGATTCTGGCGCCGGGCATCGTCACCATCCACCTCGAGGACGGGAACAAAGAGGCGGCGGTGCACGCCGGCTTCCTCGAGATTCTGCCGGAGAAGATCACCGTGATGGCGGAGATCGCCGAGTGGCCGGAGGAGATCGACGAAAACCGCGCCAAAGAGGCGGAGTTGCGCGCCGCGCGCCGGATTCAGACGCACGATCCCAAGATCGACCTCTCAAGGGCGGAGGTGGCGCTGCGCAAATCGCTCATCCGCCAGGAGCTGGCGAAGCGGAGATAAAAAATTACAAAATAAAAATCGAGAATCAGAAGTAATAAAGAGATCAAAAAAGATAGAAAGATCAGAGAGAGCTGCCGTGGAAGATTCACGGCAGTTTTTGTGTCTTTTTGTGTCTTTTTTCGTGTCCTTATCCAGTTCTTATCCAGCTCTTATCCTGTCCTTTTCCTATCCTTATCCTGACCTTTTTCTGTTCTTTTTCTGGAAAATCTGTGAAAAATTTACAGAAAATCGTAAAATGTAAAGTTGCAAACTTATGAGTTGGTTAAAACAATAGCAGAAAAATACAAAGAAATGGTAAAGAATATGCAAAAAAAGACTATAGAATTAAAAAATTGAAAAAAAATTCAATTTTTGTTACCACTTTGTGACCAAATGGGTGTATAGTTATAACCAGTAAACCGATATTTATACCTATCACGAACCGATATTACGGACAGACAAAACGAAACCGGTCTGAAACTCAAAATGAGCCGGATGGAAGACAATTGGGATGGAGCGGACGCATCGAAATCCGAACTCCGTTCGGAGGCGTCCGCGTAGGCAAGCCGCCTGCGGCGGCTCACAAATGCTGGACCCAATAGAAATTCAACGAAAGCCGTGTCATTCATGCAGAACAGGAGCGGAGCAATGAAAAGAAGATTGGAACAGAAAGGCACAACTGTATATGTAATCCGATACCTGTCTGCAAACGGCATGATCCCGTCCCTGCGGATGGGTAAAGTGCGCCCTGAAACCGAAGTAGTAAATATGCCTAGGGGGGGGTAGATCGCACTTCTGAAATCGCTGAGACAGGTTTTTTTACCTATATAAACAGAAACACAGGCAGAAAACGATACTGCCGGCACGATGCTTTGCCGGCGGCTGTTTTTCTGCCTTTTTTGCGTGCAAAAAGAGTCCGCGGGCCAGCCTGGCGGGCGGTTCGTTACCCTTAGCTGCCAACTGAAGAGTTGTTTGATATAGATAAAAAACGAAATCTGAGACATCAACCGGACAGCAAAAACTGTCAGAGAATATGCAGATTTACAAAAGAAAACGGAGAGGAATCAAAGAGGAATAATTATTAAGGAGGAATCGGATATGAAGAAAACGGCATGGAGACGTGTACTGGCAATCGTTCTGGCCATGAGTATGGTGTTCCAGAACAGCATTGTCATAAATGCGGGAGAGGAAATCGCGCCGGTATCGACGGAAGCGGGGACGGAAATTGCGCTTCCGGAGGAGACATCAGCGCCGGAAACAACGGCACCGGCATCGGAGGAGACACCTGCGCCGACAGAGACCCAGGTACAGGAAACACCTGCACCGGAGACACAGCAGGAAACATCTGCACCGGCACCAGAGGCACCTGCGCCGACAGAGACCCAGGCGCAGGAAACACCGGCACCGGAGACGCAGGCGACAGAAGCACAGGTGACGGAGACATCAGCGCCGGAGACGCAGGCGACGGAAGCGCCGGCACCGGAGACGAAAGCGCCGGAGACGCAGGCAACGGAAGCACCGGCACCGGAAACGAAAGCGCCGGAAACCCAGGCGACGGAAGCGCCGGCACCGGAAACGAAAGCGCCGGAAACCCAGGCACCGGAGACCCAGGTGGAAACCAAAGCGCCAGAAACTCAGGCGGAGACCAAGGAAACACAGCCGGAGACTCAGGAGCAGACGGAAGCAACTTATAAGGTAACCTTTGATCCGAAAGCGGCAGAGCACGGAACCATTCGTGTAGAGAATGAGGAAGTCGCAGTTGCTTCTTATAATAAAGAAGTAAAAGAGAACGAGAGCTTTGTGTTTACCGTACAGCCGGCGGAAGGCTTTCAGGTTGAGAAGGTAAAGGTAAAGGAAGCAGACGTACCGAAGACGGCAAACGAGAACGAGTACAAGATCGAGCATGTCACAGAGGATACTGTGATTGCGGTGACCTATGCGGAAGTTCCGAAGGAGACGGAAGCAGCTTCTATGAAAGAAGTAACGCTTGTGCTCGGCGATGAAAGCTGGATTGAAGGAACTGAAGGAAGCAGCCATGATTGGGAGCTGGTCGAGAATGATGTTATTACCATTCTGGGGAACAGCAATGACTATCTTGTTAATGTAAAAGCAGAGGCAGTTGGCGATGTCATTCTTGGACATCATTATACTGCAGAAGACGGTACTCTTTACACGGAGCTTTTCCATGTGACTGTGCAAGAGAAGGCAGAGGCGGGAGAACCTGCAGGAGAGAATCCTGGCATCGCGACAATTAGAATACTTGGTGATGAAGAGATCGTTGTTAATATTGAGGTACGTAATGCAGAAGGCAAGCTGATCAAATCACAGCTGGTTAAGGCTGGCGACACAATTTTTGATCCCGGCATACCGTCTGCAAAAAATAAGATTTTTACAAAATGGATAGCTAAAGTTGGAGGTAGGGAAATTGGTATCCCTGATTTTGGCAGCAAAATAACTGATACATATATTAGGGATAACGGTTTAAAAAATGATGATATCATTAGTGTCGAACCAGAAATGGCTTCGTGTGCTTATGTACAGTTTGTAGACGAAACTGGCAATGTGGTACAAGAGCTCAGTGGTATAGTAGGTGAAACTCTACCATATTCAGTTACTTACACTCCGGCGGATAATTCGAAGCAAGTTGTCGGTTGGAAGATTGAAGGAACAAATAATCAGTACGGGATCGATGGCAGTATCACGCTTGGTAAAGAGGAAGCAAGTGTGATCGTTATGGAACCTGTGCTTGTGAGCGGTCACTGGCTGACTTTCGATAGTACCGGAGGCACTCATGTGGATCCTCAGTATGTTACAAATGGCAACTCTACACGGCAGCCGGAAGATCCGACCCGTACAGGTTACACCTTTGACGGTTGGTATACAGAAGCAGAGAATGGTCAGCAGTTTACATTCAACCAAACACTTGATGAGGAGACTACGGTATATGCGCATTGGGATGCTGCACGGAACACAAAATATACCGTTGTGATCTGGAGACAGAAGACCACAGCCAACAAAGAGGCTAATGCTAGAGATGACCACGATTTTGCAACAGAGTATGATTTTGTGGAGAGCCATATCATTAACAATGGAAGAACGGGTGCAACTGTAAATGAGAACCTTGTGAGAAGTTATACTAGAAATGCTGGAAAGGCTGCTTATACAGGCTTTGAGTTCTGTTCTGTCCAGTCTGATGATAAGACTCTAGCAGCTGACGGAAGTACTATTGTTAACGTGTATTATGACCGTGTGTTGATGACTTATACGTTTGAATGGATAGAAGGTAGTTGGCGGAATCAGGAGGATAAATCTGAAACTTGGACTGGCCTTTACGGGGCAACATTTAGCCAGTATGGGTATACTTGGAATACAGATTACGTATGGACACCTTATTCAGGTAGTAAAAAGGGAACCCAAAATTCGTATCTGGATGCTTTTTTCTATGAAGTAGGAACAGAAAAAAATATAACGTGGAAAGGTATAGCAGCGAGTGGTGATGACTATTATCACTATACAGAGAATATTGATGGAAGTTATTTTTTGCGAGCCCATGTAAAAGCTAGTTTTGGTAGTTTTAGTTTTACTAATAAGTTTGATGGATATACGGTTGCTCAATATAGTATAGGAAATAGCGGGAATAAGAGAAATACTTATCCTGGTGGTAGTATAAATATGGGGAATATATCCCAACTTCATATTTATCATAACCTGAATACTTATGACCTGCATTTTTACAATGTCAATGCAGATGGACAGGCAGAGGACATAAAGACAGAGAATGTTAAGTATACCACACCTTTAGATATTTATGCCGAAACCGCCGCTCCTGAAAGGCCGACCGGTATCCCTGAATATTATGTATTCAAAGGTTGGTATGCGGATACTGCAGGACAAGTATCATTTGATTTCACGCAAACTATGCCTGCCAATAACCTGGTTGTGTATGCGGTCTGGGGTGGTACGGAAGTCACTGTGACCTTTGAGGCAAATGGTGGAAAGGATGCTCCTGACAAACAGACGGTTGAAACTGGTAAGACGGCAGAAGAACCCTTAACGGAACCAACCCGTGATGGATATACTTTCGCAGGATGGGCTACCGATGAAGAAGGTAAGAATCTGTTCAACTTTAACACGGCAATCACTGAGGATACTATTCTTTACGCTCGCTGGATCAGTGCTGCAAAGACTGTGAGAGTAGTATATAAGGCGGATGAAGAAAGTGTGCCAGTTGACAAGAAGATTTATTTGCCAGAGGCATCCGCCGTGGTTCTTGAATCGCCGGGAGAAATCCCTGCTAACAAGGTCTTCAAAGGATGGAAAGACAAGAATGGCAAAATACATCAGCCTGGAGAATCCTTTACACTGGAGAATGAACTCATTGAGATGACGGATGAAAGCTCAGACGGTACCGTCACACTGACGGCTGTCTATGGTAAGCTTACAGATGAATATACCAGTGTCACCTATCATTCGAACTATCCGGATGGTACAGACAGTACAAAGCAGGGAAAACCTGTTCAGGTTAATGCGAAATATACTCTCGAAGAGAATACATTCAATGCCCCTGACGGTTGTGAATTCGTAGGCTGGGCAAGAATGGCGGAGGCTTCAACTGTTATAAAAGAGAAAGAAATCCGCGCTGATAACGAGGGTTCAAATGATCTTTACGCTGTTTGGGCAGGTTTACAGGTCACAAAGACTGCTGACAAAACCAGTGGTGCAGCTATAGGTGAAACTATTACTTATACAATTACTGTGGAAAATGTCAGTAACGTACGCGTGAGAAATGTTGATATAATTGATGAAAAAACGGGACTTAAGGATCATATTGACGAGTTGAATCCCCATCAACCAATTAGTGTAACTACTACACATACCATCACAGAGGAAGACATTAACGCAGGTAAATTTGAAAATACTGCGATTGCTAAAGGTACAGCAGCATATTTCTTTAATGTTGAAGCTTTCGATAAAGAAATTGTGACTACGGTTGAGAAAAACCCGAGCGTTGAAATTGCAAAGGCGGCGGCGCTGCCGGAAGGCAAGGAGAAGGCATCCCTTGGCGACACCATCACCTATACTGTAACGGTGCACAACAACGGCAACGTGACATTGACGGATGAGAAGGTCGAGGATACGCTGGCAGGCATCGTGGTCAAGGAAGAAGAACTGCAGGCGGCAGGCGTGACGTACGATGCGGAGAACAGGACATTCACGATTGCAAGCCTTGCGCCGGATGGGACGGTGACGATCACGTACACCTATGAGGTGACGGAGGCGGACATCAAGGAAGGCCATGTGGCAAACGCCGTGACGGCAGACAACGGCGGCAGTAGCAGCACCGACACGGAGACGGATGAGGAGAACCCGAGCGTTGAAGTCACAAAGGCGGCGGCGCTGCCGGAAGGCAAGGAGAAGGCATCCCTTGGCGACACCATCACCTATACTGTAACGGTGCAC
>CANRIG010000023.1 GCA_947630595.1 uncultured Lachnospiraceae bacterium
AAATGTAGAGGGAGTCGAGACTTTCATTACTATTTGTGCCGCCAACCGAAGGGCGGCGGAATGGAGATTATTATGATCAATGACCAGAAGCTGGCGCGCATCAACGCGCTTGCCCGCAAATCCAAGGCGGAGGGCCTGACCGCGGCGGAACGGGAGGAGCAGGCCGCGCTGCGCCGGGAGTACATCGAGGCGGTGCGCGCCAACCTGCGCGGCCAGCTGAACAATATCGATATCATCAATAAAGAAGGCAAGATTGAGAATCTGGGTGAGAAATATGGAAAAAAAGGAAATTAGGAAGCTTGTGCTTTCCAGACGGAAGGAGCTGTCCGCGCAGGAGCTGGCGCAGAAGAGCAGCGTGATCTGCGGCCGGATCATGCAGATGGAGGCGTTTCGGAGGGCACAGGCCGTTTATGTCTATATGGACTGCAAAGGCGAGGTCTCGACGAAGCCGCTGATCGAGGCGGCCTGGAAGCTGGGCAAAAGGGTCGCCGCCCCGAAGGTGCACGGGGATGAGATGGCCTATTATTATGTGCGCTCCTATGACGATGTAGCGCCGGGCTGCTATGATATCCCGGAGCCGGTGACCGGACTGGCGGCCGCTGACGAGGATGCGCTGCTGATCGTGCCCGGCGTCGGCTTTGACGCGCACCGGCGCCGCTGCGGCTACGGAAAGGGATTTTATGACCGCTATCTGGCGGCGCACCCGGGACATACGACAATCGCCGCCGCCCTTGAGCTGCAGATGATGGACGAGGTGCCGGCCGGGGAGCTGGACGTCCTTCCGCAGTATCTGGTGACGGAGGAGCGCTTTTTTGCCGACCCGGACGTGCTGCTGACGTCGATCGGCGCGGGCGCGCGGGCGGCGGAACCGGTGCTGCGCAGCCTGTCGGGCGCGCGCAAGGACGAGGTGCTCCGGAAGGCGGCCGACGCGCTGCTTGCGCGCAGCGCGGAGATTCTGGAGGCAAACGCACGCGACGTGAGCAGAGGGCGCGCCGGCCACATGCCGGAGGGCCTGGTGGACCGCCTGATGCTGAATGAGAGCCGCATCGCGGGAATGGCAGAGGGCCTGCGCCAGATCGCGCAGCTGGACGACCCGATCGGCAGCGTGGACGGGATGAAGCGCCGGCCGAACGGCCTTCTGATCGGCCGCAGGCGGGTGCCGCTGGGCGTGATCGGCATCATTTACGAGTCGCGCCCCAATGTGACCGCGGATGCCTTCGGGCTCTGCTTCAAGACCGGCAACGCGGTGATCTTAAAGGGCGGCAGCGACGCCATCGCCTCCAATACGATGATTGTGGATATTTTGTGTGACGTTCTGGAAGAGTGCGGGCTCCCGCGGCAGGCGCTGCAGCTGATCCGAGTGACGGACCGCGAGACGACGGCGCGCTTCATGAAATTAAAACAGTATGTGGATGTGCTGATTCCGCGCGGCGGCGCCGGGCTGATCCGGGCCGTGGTGGAGGGCAGCACCATTCCGGTGATCGAGACCGGCACCGGCAACTGCCATATTTACGTCGACGAGAGCGCCGATCTGGAGATGGCGATCGATATCATCGAAAACGCCAAGACGCAGCGCATCGGCGTCTGCAACGCCTGCGAGTCGCTGGTGGTGCATGAGAAGGCGGCGCCTGCGCTTCTGGGCGCGCTGAAGCGGCGGCTGGACGCCCACCATGTGGAGCTGCGCTGCGACGAGCGGGCGCTCGCCTGCATCGAGGGCGGCGTGCCGGCGACGGAGGACGACTGGGGACGGGAGTATCTCGACTATATCCTCTCCATCCGCACGGTTTCCTCGCTTGACGAGGCGATCGCCCATATCAACCGCTACAACACCGGCCACTCGGAGGCCATTATCACGCGCGATTATCAAAATGCCATGCGTTTCCTCGACGAGGTGGACGCGGCGGCGGTGTACGTCAACGCTTCGACGCGGTTTACCGACGGCTTTGAGTTCGGTTTCGGCGCGGAGATCGGCATCAGCACGCAGAAGCTGCATGCCCGCGGGCCGATGGGCCTGGAGGCTTTGACCACCACGAAATTCATTATCTTCGGCGACGGCCAGGTGCGGTCGTAGGCAGAGTGGAAAGCCACAGTTTTTATGCACTGTAAAATCGATATTTGCAGAAAAAGCGGAGCCTGTTGCGACTCCGCTTTGTAATCAGACAGTTTTTTGAAAGGTCAGACAGTATGTATAATGAAATAAATTTGAACCAGATCGCTATGGAGACGAGTCCGCCCGCGGAGGAACCGGCCCGGCAGTATTACTTTATGGAAAAGTGCCGCCGGTGGGTGAAGAAGTTTGAGGCCGAGAACGGCCGCCCGCCGCGGGCCTGCGTGTTCAATATGGGCTGTCAGATGAACGCCCACGACTCAGAGAAGCTGCGCGGCATCCTGGGGACGATCGGCTACCAGCTGACGGAGGACGAGACTTCCGACTTTGTGCTGTACAATACCTGCACGGTGCGCGAAAACGCGAACCTCAAGGTCTACGGCCATCTCGGCTACCTTTCCAGCCTCAAAAAGAAGCGCCCGCAGATGATGATCGCCCTGTGCGGCTGCATGATGCAGGAGCCGCAGGTGGTGGAGCGCATTCAGAAGAAGTACCGCTTTGTCAATCTGGTGTTCGGCACGCACAACCTCTACAAATTTGCCGAGCTGCTGGCGGCCGCGCTGGAGTCGGACCGCATGATCATCGATATCTGGAAGGACACGGACCGGATCGTGGAGGATTTGCCGGCCGACCGCACCTATCCGTTCAAATCCGGCGTCAATATCATGTTCGGCTGCAACAATTTCTGCAGCTACTGCATCGTGCCGTACGTGCGTGGACGCGAGCGCAGCCGCAGGCCGCAGGACATCCTGCGGGAGATTGAGAACCTGGTGCGCGACGGCGTCAAAGAGGTGATGCTGCTGGGGCAGAACGTCAATTCCTACGGGAAGAATCTGGAGGAACCGGTGACCTTTGCGCAGCTTCTGCGGATGGCCGAGCAGATCGAGGGGCTGGAGCGCATCCGCTTCATGACCTCGCACCCCAAGGACCTCTCGGACGAGCTGATTGAGGTGATGCGGGATTCCAGAAAGGTCTGCCGTCACCTGCATCTGCCGCTGCAGTCGGGCAGCACGCGGATTCTGAAAAAGATGAACCGCCGCTACACGAAGGAGCAGTATCTTCTGCTGACGGAAAAGCTGCGCCGGGAGATGCCGGACCTCTCGCTGACGACCGACATTATCGTCGGTTTCCCGGGCGAGACCGAGGAGGATTTTCAGGAGACGCTGGACGTCGTGCGCCGGGTGCGCTTTGACAGCGCGTTTACGTTTATCTATTCCCGCAGGACGGGGACGCCGGCGGCGGTGATGGAAGACCAGGTGCCGGAGGACGTCGTCAAGGAGCGCTTCGGGAGGCTTTTATCGCTGGTGCAGGAGATCGGGCAGGAGACGTCGCTGCGCGTGCAGGGACAGACGCTGCCGGTGCTCGTGGAGTCGGTCAACGAGCAGGATCCCAGCCTCGTGAGCGGACGTTTGAGCAACAACCTGATGGTGCACCTGCCGGGCGGCAGCGGGCTGGTCGGGCAGATTGTGGACGTTTATCTGAAAGAGTGCAGGGGCTTTTACTATATCGGAGAAATCGCGGATTCGCAGGAGAAGGAGCGGACATGGCACAGTTGACACCAATGATGCAGCAGTACATCCAGACCAAGGAGCAGTATCAGGACTGCATTCTGTTTTACCGTCTGGGCGATTTTTATGAGATGTTTTTTGAGGATGCGCTGACTGCGTCAAAAGAGCTGGAAATCACGCTGACCGGCAAGAGCTGTGGCCAGGAGGAGCGGGCGCCGATGTGCGGCGTGCCCTACCACGCGGTGGACAGCTACCTCAACAAGCTGGTGTCGCGCGGCTACAAGGTGGCGATCTGCGAGCAGGTGGAAGACCCCAGCCAGGCCAAGGGCATCGTAAAGCGCGAGGTCATCCGCATCGTGACGCCGGGCACCAATCTGGACGCGCAGGCGCTCGACGAGACCCGCAACAATTATCTGATGTGCATCGTGTACATGAGCGACCGCTACGGCGTGTCGGTGGCCGACATCACCACCGGGGAATACCTGGTGACGGAGCTGGACGGGGAGCGGCGGCTGCTCGATGAGATCGCCAAATATTCCCCGTCGGAGATCATCTGCAACCACGCGTTTTATGTCAGCGGCATCGACATCGAGGACATGAAGGCGCGGTTGGGGATCACGGTGTTTTCCCTGGATTCCTGGTACTTCGACGACGATCTCTGCACGCGCGTGCTGTGCGAGCATTTCCACACCTCGTCGGTGGCGGGTCTGGGGCTCGGCGACCTCTCGTGCGGGGTCATCGCCTCCGGCGTGCTGTTAAAATACCTGATGGAGACGCAGAAGACCTCCATCGCCAACCTGACGAAGCTGACGCCGTACGCGATCGGCAAATACATGATGCTCGACAGCTCCACGCGGCGCAATCTGGAGCTCTGCGAGACGCTGCGGGAGAAAAACAAGCGCGGTTCGCTTCTGTGGGTGCTGGACCGCACGCGCACGGCCATGGGCGCGCGTCTGCTGCGCCGCTATGTGGAGCAGCCGCTGATCGAGCGCGCGGAGATTCTGGAGCGCCTGGACGCAGTGGAGGAGCTGCGCGATAATGCGATCACCCGCGAGGAGCTGCGCGAATACCTCAATCCGGTCTACGACCTGGAGCGCCTGATCAGCCGCATCAGCTATCAGACGGCCAATCCCCGCGACATGATTGCGTTTAAGACTTCGCTGTCGATGCTGCCGCACATCAAATATATTATGAAGAGCCTGGAATCCCCGCTGCTGAAGCGGCTGGAGGAGCAGCTCGACGAGCTGGCCGACCTTTACGAGCTGATCGAGGCCTCGATCGTCGAGGAACCGCCGATCGGCATCCGCGACGGCGGCATCATTAAGGAAGGCTACAACGAGGAGGTCGACAAGCTGCGCAGCGCCAAGAGCGAGGGCAAGACCTGGCTGGCGCAGCTGGAGGCGCGGGAGCGGGAGAAAACCGGCATCCGCAACATGAAAATCAAATACAACAAGGTATTCGGCTATTATCTGGAGGTAAGCAATTCCTACAAGGGCCAGGTGCCGGATTATTATACGAGAAAACAGACGCTGGCCAACGCCGAGCGCTATATCACGCCCGAGCTGAAAGAGCTGGAGGACATGATTCTGGGGGCGGAGGACAAGCTGTATTCGCTGGAATACGGCCTTTACCTCGACCTGCGCAACCGCGTGGCGGAGGAGATTGTGCGCATCCAGGAGACGGCCAGGGCGGTGGCCGGCATCGACGTCTTTACCTCGCTGGCGCTGGTGGCCGAGCGCGGCAATTATGTCAAGCCGTCCATCAACGAAAAGGGGATTATCGACATCCGCGGCGGACGCCATCCGGTGGTTGAAAGGATGATTCCCAACGATATGTTTATCGCCAATGACACCTATCTGGATAACGCCAAAAGCCGCGTTTCCATCATCACCGGCCCCAACATGGCCGGAAAATCGACTTACATGCGGCAGACGGCGCTGATCGTGCTGCTGGCGCAGATCGGCAGCTTCGTGCCGGCGCAGAGCGCAAAGATCGGCCTGGTGGACCGCATTTTCACGCGCGTCGGCGCCTCGGACGACCTGGCGAGCGGCCAGAGCACGTTCATGGTGGAGATGACGGAGGTCGCCAACATCCTCCGCAACGCCACCCGCGACAGCCTGCTGATTCTCGATGAGATCGGGCGCGGCACCAGCACGTTCGACGGCCTGAGCATCGCCTGGGCGGTGGTGGAGCACATCAGCAACACGAAGCTGCTGGGCGCGAAGACGCTGTTCGCCACGCACTACCATGAGCTGACGGAGCTGGAGGGCAAGCTCCCCGGCGTCAACAACTACTGCATTGCCGTCAAGGAGCAGGGCGACGACATCGTGTTCCTGCGCAAGATCATCAAAGGCGGCGCGGACAAGAGCTACGGCATTCAGGTGGCGAAGCTGGCCGGCGTGCCCGAGAGCGTGATCGAGCGGGCCAAGGAGCTGGCGGAAGAACTGACGAACGCGGACATCACGGTCCACGTGCAGGAGAGCGGCGCCGACGCGCCGGGAACAAAGAAAGCGAAGCCGAAGCGGTATGACCCGGTGGAGCTCGACCAGATGTCCCTGTTCGATACGGTCAGCGATACCGACGTGCTGAAGGAGCTGGAGGAGATCGATGTCTCCCGCCTGACGCCGATCGACGCGCTGAACACGATTTACCGGCTGCAGAACCGGCTGAAAAACCGCTGGCAGAAGGATGAGTGAAACGTCAGGAGGCGGATGGAATGAAAGAAATTACCCTGCTGAGTCAGGACACGATAGATAAGATTGCGGCGGGCGAGGTCGTGGAGCGGCCCGCTTCCGTGGTCAAGGAGCTGGTCGAGAACGCGATCGACGCCGGGGCCAATGCGGTCACGGTGGAGATCAGGGACGGCGGGATTTCCCTGATCCGCATCACCGATAACGGCAGCGGCATCCCGAAGGAGCAGGTGCGGGTGGCGTTTCTGCGCCATGCGACCAGCAAAATCCGCACGGTCGAGGATCTGCTGACGACGGGCACGCTGGGGTTCCGCGGCGAGGCGCTCTCGAGCATTGCCGCGGTCTGCCAGGTGGAGATGATCACCAAGACGGCGGGCAGCATCACCGGCGTGCGCTACGTGATCGAGGGCGGCGTCGAGCAGTCTCTGGAGGAAATCGGGGCGCCCGAGGGCACGACGTTTCTGGTGCGCAATCTCTTTTACCACACACCGGCGCGCAAAAAGTTTCTCAAAACGGCCACGACGGAGGCCGGCTACGTCAGCGACCTGATGGAGCGGATGGCGGTTTCGCATCCGCAGATTTCGTTTAAATTTATCAACAACCGCGACGTGAAGCTGCACACGTCCGGCAACCATAACCTGAAAGACATCGTCTACGGCATCTACGGCCGGGAGATCGCGGCCAATGTCGTGCGGGTCGACGCCGGGGCCGGCGGAATCCGTATTTCCGGTTTCATCGGCAAGCCCTCGGTGTCCCGCGGAAACCGCAACTATGAAAATTATTTTGTCAACGGACGCTACGTTCGGAGCGCGATCGTGGCGCGCGCCATCGAGGACGCGTACAAGCCGTTTCTGATGAACCACCGCTACCCGTTTACGGTGCTGATGATCGACATCGACGGCACGCAGGTCGACGTCAACGTGCATCCGACCAAGATGGAGGTGCGCTTTGCCGACCAGAGCGAGGTCTACACGCAGGTTTACCAGGCCGTCAAGGAAGCGCTGGCGGGCCGGGAACTGATCCCGGAGATTTCGCTGGAGGAGCGTCCCGCGGGGAAGGCCGGGAAAAGTGATGCGGCGGGCCGGGGTACGGATTCGGCCGGAAAGAATGTAATGGCGGATTGGGGCACGGATTTGACTGGGAAAGGTGTAACGGCGGGCCGGGGCACGGATTTGGCCGGGAAGAACGGTGCGGCTGGACTGGCTGCGGGTTCGCAGTATAAATATGAAATGGCTGGCCGGGCCGCAGATCTGCGTCAGGAAGACTTTGTGACAGGTCAAGCCGCAGGTCTGTCTCAGGAGAATGTCGCGGCAGGCCAGACCGCAGCGGCGGATCGCAGAAAAGAACGCCCGTCGTACCCGGAACCGTTTGAAAAGATACGCAGTCAGCTGCTTGCGGAGGCCAACAGTCCTTACGAGGCCAAATATCCGCAGCGCGAGCGGCGGACCGGAACTATCCGGCCGGTGGCCGGAAACATCGGCCATGCGGGAACAGAGACCGCGGCCTTGCAGGAGGCTGCGGGCGGCGAAGCCCCGAAGCCGGAGACTGCTGCGTCTGAGAATGCAGGACAGGATTTGCAGACTGTGTCCGGGAATGCAGGACAGGATTTGCAGACTGTGGCTGAGAATGCAGGACAGGATTTACAGGCCGCGGCTGGAAAAGCATTGGAAGAACTGCAGGATGCTCCCGCTTTGCGTGAGGAAAATTCTGAACCGCAGGGAATCGCAAAGCAGATGGAGCTGTTTGAGAGCAGGCTGCTTTCGCAGGAAGGTATGAAACGTCACAAATTGCTGGGACAGTTGTTTGACACCTACTGGCTCGTGGAATTTGACGAGAAGCTGTATATCATCGACCAGCATGCCGCGCATGAAAAGGTGCTGTATGAGCGTTTTGTCCGGGAGCTGCGTGAAAAAAGGCAGACCTCACAGATGATTACGCCGCCGCTGATCGTGTCTCTGACTCTGCAGGAAGAAACGCTGCTGCAGCGGCATCTGGATCAGTTTCAGGCGGTCGGGTTTGAGATTGCCCCGTTCGGGGGCCGGGAGTATGCGATCAGCGCCGTTCCCGGAAATCTCTATGGGATTGCGGACCGCACGCTGTTTACGGAGCTTTTGGACGGGCTCACGGATATTTCGGAGAAATCCTCCGGGGAGGCGGTTCAGGAGAAAATTGCCTCCATGGCCTGCAAGGCGGCGGTGAAAGGCAACAACCGGCTCTCCGCGCAGGAAGCGGACGCGCTGATCGGGGAACTGCTGAGTCTGGAAAACCCGTATCACTGTCCGCACGGGCGGCCCACGATTGTTTCCATGACAAAGTATGAGCTGGAAAAGAAGTTTAAGCGGATTGTGTGAACGCAGGATATTTGAGGCATTTTATTGTAAAATTTGCAGCGCTCGTATTTCATTTAGTGATCGTATTGTGTGCTGCAGAATGTGCGTTCGGAAGGCTTGAAAGAGGGTGATGCTTCTGTGGACAAAACGCATACAGACGAAACTCTTATAGACGAAACTCTTATAGACGAAACTCTTATAGACGAAACTCTTATAGACGAAACTTTTATAGACGATTTCCCTATAGAAAAAATCCCTGTAGAAAGAATTTCTATAGACAGAACCTCTATAGAAAAGACCTCTATAGAAAAAACTGATACGAAAAAGCCCCATACCGGTACCAGCCATGCGGACGGAAGCTCCGCAAAGCAATATCGCCCTCTGGTCATCCTCACGGGGCCGACTGCGGTCGGCAAAACAAAGCTCTCGGTGGAGCTTGCGAAGCGCATCGGCGGAGAAATTGTCTCCGCGGATTCGATGCAGGTGTACCGCGGCATGGACATTGGTTCAGCCAAGGTGACGAAGGAAGAGATGCAGGGCGTACCGCATTACCTGATCGACGAGCTGGAGCCGTGGGAGGAATTTCACGTCGTGAAATTTCAGGAGTACGCGAAGCGCTGTATCCGGCAGATTTATCAAAACGGCAGGATTCCGATTCTGGCGGGAGGCACCGGTTTTTATATTCAGGCGGTGCTGTACGACATTGATTTTACGGAACATGGCGGCGATACCGCATACCGGGAGCAGCTGCAGGCCATTGCCCGGGAGCGTGGAGCGGGGGCGTTGCATGAGATGCTGCGGCAAATAGACCCGGTTTCCGCTGAGATGATTCATGCCAACAACGTAAAGCGAGTGATCCGGGCGCTGGAATACTACCATGAGACGGGGGAGCCGATTTCCGCGCACAATGAGGCGGAGCGTCAGCGGCTGTCGCCGTACCGGTTCGCCTATTTCGTGCTGAATGACACGAGAGAGCGGCTGTACCGCAATATTGACCTGCGCGTGGACCAGATGATGGAACAGGGGCTTTTGCAGGAGGTGGAGCGCCTGCGCGCACGCGGGTGCACGCGGGATATGGTTTCCATGCAGGGCCTTGGCTACAAGGAGCTGCTGGATTATCTGGACGGGGCGTATTCTCTGGAGGAGGCGGTGCGTATCCTCAAACGGGATACGCGGCATTTTGCGAAGCGTCAGCTGACCTGGTTCCGCCGTGAACGTGACGTCATCTGGATAGACAAGGAAGCGTTCGGCGGAGAGCAGGAAAGAATGCTGCAGTTTATGGAGGAAACGCTGCGTCAGCGCGGCATCTGCGCGGGCGAGTTTTCCTAAAATACGGAACAGCAAAAATCCTGCAAATGCAGAACAGAGAAAATCCTATAAATGCAGAACAGCGAAAATCCTGCAAATGCAGAACAGCGAAAATCCTGCAAATACGAAATAGCAAAAATCCGCTTGCGGTTCCGGCGCCTTTTGGATATACTGTAATCAGGAGGAGAGAGCGTTGCCTGAGATATTCAGGAGGTGGATCGGAAGTGGCGGAGAAAGACGCCATGGAGAAAACTCTGGAAGCATATAACGATGTGTTTTCAGACATTTTGAACGTGCTCCTTTTTGACGGCGAGCGTATCGTCGGAGAGGAAGATCTGAGGGATGAAACACACCGTTCCGTTTACAAAGCGGATGGGAAAATCCACGAGCAGGAACGGGATGTGGCAAAATACTGGAGAGACTGCAGCGTCCGCATTGCTTTGTACGGCATCGAGAACCAGACGTCGCCGGATGCTGATATGCCGCTGAGGGTCATCGGATATGACGGCGCATCCTACCGCAGTCAGCTTTTGAAAGACAAGATACGAAAGAGAAGAACATGCAGAAAGCGCAGGCGAAAATCCGGACGGAAACGCTACCCGGTGGTGACGCTGGTTCTGTATTTTGGAAAAGCGCGCTGGAAGAAACCGCTTTCGCTGAAGGAATGCCTGAAAGTACCGGAAAAACTGCACCCCTATGTGAATGATTACAGAATCAATCTGTTTGAGATTGCATGGCTGGAAGACCGTCAGGTGAATCTGTTTCAAAGTGATTTCAGAGCAGTTGCGGATTTTTTCGTGCAGATGCGAAAAAACGGAGAGTATCAGCCGTCTGAGATGGAGCTTCAGCATGTCGATGAAGTTCTGAAGCTGTTGTCGGTGATGAGCGGGGACTCCCGGTTTGAGGAGGCAATCAACGAACCGAAAGAAAGCAGGGGGATCAGTATGCGCAAAGCGTTGGACAAAACTTTGAACAGAGAAAAAGAACTTGGGAGAAAAGAAGGCAGAATGGAAGGCAGGGAGACGGGCCTGCTTGAGGCTATATGCAGTCTGATGGAGACGATGAAGTGTTCGGCCGAGCAGGCAATGGCGCTTTTGAAAATCCCGTTGACGGACAGAGAAAAATATCTGAGCAGAATATGATTTTGTGGGAAGATATCAAATAGGACAGGAAATCTGTGTTTGACTGAGCGGCGGTTCGGATACTCCGGGCCGCGTGCTTTTTGTCCGGCGCAGAGAAAAGCGAAGGACTGAGAAGGATGAGGGAAATGTATGAAGCACTGGGAATCGGACGCCCGGTGTCTGACTTTGCAGAAAAAATCTTAAAGGAGCTGGAACCGCGCTTCCGCGAGATCGACGAGACGGCGGAGTATAATCAGCTGAAGGTAATCCGGGCGATGCAGGAAGCGCGGGTGAGCGCCGAGTGCTTCCAGGGCTCCAGCGGCTATGGCTACAATGACCGGGGACGCGATACGCTGGAGGAGGTATACGCGAAGGTGTTCCACACTGAGGCTGCGCTGGTGCGGCCGCAGATCACCTGCGGGACGCATGCGCTGGCGCTGGCTCTGTCGGCAAATCTGCGGCCGGGGGACGAGCTTCTGTCCATTTCCGGAAAGCCGTATGATACGCTGGAGGAGGTGATCGGCATCCGCCCGTCCTGCGGTTCCCTTGCGGAATACGGCGTCAGCTATGCGCAGGTAGATCTGCTGCCGGACGGCAGCTTTGACTATGAGAAAATCCGCGCGGCGATCCGGCCGCAGACGCGGATGGTGGAGATTCAGCGTTCCAAAGGCTACCAGACCAGGCCTACCCTGTCGGCGGAACAGATCGGGGAGGCGATCGCCTTTGTACACAGCATCAACCCGGAGATCATCTGCATGGTGGACAACTGCTACGGAGAATTTGTGCAGCGCCGGGAGCCGAGCGATTTCGGCGCGGACATGGTGGTGGGGTCGCTGATCAAAAATCCGGGCGGCGGTCTGGCTCCGATCGGCGGCTATATCGCCGGCAGCGCGGCCTGCATCGAGCGGGCGGCCTGCCGCCTGACTTCGCCTGGGCTCGGGCGTGAGGTCGGCGCTTCATTGGGCGTGCTGCAGTCCTTTTATCAGGGCCTTTTCCTGGCGCCGACGGTGACGGCGGCGGCGCTTAAGGGGGCGGTGTTCGCGGCGAATATTTACGAGCGGCTGGGATTTCACGTTGTGCCGAATGCGTCGGAGCCGCGGTATGACATTATTCAGGCGGTGGAATTTGGTTTTCCGGAGGGTGTGATCGCATTCTGCGAGGGCATCCAGGCGGCGGCGCCGGTGGACAGCTATGTGACCCCGGAGCCGTGGGCGATGCCGGGCTATGACAGCGATGTGATCATGGCTGCGGGCGCGTTTGTGCAGGGCTCCTCGATCGAGCTTTCGGCGGACGGCCCCATCAAGCCGCCGTATGCGGTCTATTTTCAGGGCGGCCTGACGTGGCCGCATGCCAAGCTGGGGATTCTCAAGTCGCTGCAGCGGCTGTATGAGAAAGGATATGTGCGTTTAGAACAGTCTGTTAGTGATGCACTTTGAGCTTATAAACTTCCGGGCGGAAATGTATTTTAAATGGAAAAAGAACGTGAACCAGTGGATGAAATCGGGCTGACACAGAAAGGCGGGCGCAGATGGCGAAAAAAATCATAGTGGCCGGGGCCGGGGCCTCCGGGCTGACGGCGGCCATCGCGGCTGCGCGCTCCGGCGCGGAGGTGACGGTGCTGGAAGCGATGGAGCGGCCGGGGAAAAAGCTCCTGATGACCGGAAACGGCCGCTGCAATCTGACCAACATGGACGCGCAGCTCAGCTCGCGTTACCATGGAGGAGCGGAGCTGGCGAAGACGGTGACCGAGCGTTTCGGAGCCAGGGAAACGCTGCAGTTTTTTGTCTCCCTGGGCCTGTTAACGCGGGAGCGGGACGGCTATGTGTATCCGTATACCGGTCAGGCGTCCACAGTGCTGCAGGTTTTGCTGGCGGAAATCCGGCGTCTGAGAGTAAAACTCAAGCTGTCGGAGCGGGTGCAGGAGCTTCATCGCGAAAACGGACAATGGCTGATCCGGACCGGTTCGTGGCAGTATACGGCGGATGCGGTCGTGCTGGCCTGCGGTTCGCGGTGCATGCCGGAGACCGGCTCGGACGGCAGCGGTTACCGGCTGGCCGGAGCGCTCGGGCATACGATTGTGCGGCCCGCGCCCGCGCTGACGCCGCTTGTCTGTCAGGCGGACTTTCTGCAGGCGGTTTCCGGCGTGCGCTGCCAGGCGCAGGCGTCGCTTTTTACCGGCGATTGCCTGTTGGGGACGGAGCGCGGAGAACTGCAGTGGACGAAATACGGGGTGTCCGGGATCGTGGTGTTCCAGCTGTCGCGTTTTGTGTCGGCGGCGGAAAAGCAGGCGTTCCTTCTGGAACTTGATCTGTGGCCGGATTTTACAGGGCCGGTTTTGGTTTCTGCTTTGCGGGAGCGGGCGAAAGCCCTGGAGCAGGAACGTGTTTCCGCCTGCCTGTGCGGGCTGCTGCATGAAAAGCTGATCCCGGTGGTGCTCAGGCAGGCCGGCGTCAGCGCGAAGCAGACGTGCGCGCAGCTTTCCGATGAGCAGACGATGCGGATCGTCCAGTGCGGGAAACGGCTTTCCCTGCCGGTAAAGGGGACGCGTTCCTTTGACTCCTGCCAGGTGTGCGCCGGCGGCGTGGATACGGGAGAGGTATCCGCGCAGGATTTGCAGTCACGAAAGCAGACGGGGCTGTACCTTGCCGGGGAGATGCTGGACGTGGATGGCCCCTGCGGGGGCTACAACCTGCAGTGGGCGTGGGCCAGCGGCTATCTGGCCGGGATGTCCGCCGCTGCGGGTTTTTGACATTATGGGATTTTAGAATACCGTAGCTGCCCTTGTGAAAACAGGAGCAAAATTCTAATCTTTCATTGTAATTTCAGAATATCTTGATTGTGGGAACTTTTTTGAAATGAGATAAGTAGCTGATGACATTATTACAGAGCAGGGAGGAAGCATGGTACTGAGAATCAGCGGGCTGAAGCTGCGGCCGGATCACACGGCGCGGGAGCTGGAGCGGGAGATATGCAGAATATTGCGCATGCAGGGGAGAACGCCGGATTACGAGATCGTACGGCGTTCTCTTGATGCGCGCAGAAAACCGAATTTATGGTACGTTTATACGATCGATGTGAGTGTGGATAACCCGAAAATTATCCACAAACGCCTGCACGATAGAAAAGTATCGCTTGTGGATAAAAAAGAATATACCTTTCCGTTTTGTGGAAAACCGCAAAAAAGCCCGAAAAACGGGCGTCCCGTGATCATTGGCAGCGGGCCTGCCGGACTTTTCTGCGCGCTGATGCTGGCCCGCGCCGGTCTGCGGCCAATTGTCCTGGAGCGCGGCGACGCGGTGGAGCAGCGGGTGGAAACGGTGCGCCGTTTCTGGGAGACCGGAACGCTTGACCCGCAGTCCAACGTGCAGTTCGGCGAGGGCGGCGCCGGTACGTTTTCAGATGGAAAATTAAATACCCTGATCAAGGACCCGGAAGGAAAAATCCGGTTTGTGCTGCGGGAATTTGTGCGGGCCGGGGCCTCCCCGGAGATTCTGTACGATTACAAACCGCACATCGGTACGGATGTGCTGACGGGAATTGTGCGTCATATGCGGGAGGAAATCCAGTCGCTGGGCGGAGAGTTCCGCTTTCGGAGCTGTCTGACGGGCATCCGGGCGACAGAGGATGAGACAGGCCATGAGACAAACCATGAGAAGGAATGTCCCCGCTATGCCCTGTCCATAAACGGCATGGACGACGCGCTGCAGACCGATCATCTGGTGCTCGCCATCGGCCACAGCGCACGGGATACCTTTTCCATGCTGTATGAACAGGGGCTGCCGATGCAGGTCAAAGCGTTCGCGGTCGGACTGCGCATAGAGCACCGGCAGGGGTGCATCGATGAGGCCATGTACGGGGAGAACTGTCCCTATGAGTTGGGAGCCGCTCCCTACAAGGTGACGCATAAATGTGAGAACGGCCGCAGTGTGTACTCGTTCTGCATGTGCCCGGGCGGCTATGTCGTGAATGCCTCCTCGGAGCCGGGGATGACCGCGGTCAACGGCATGAGCTACAGCGGCCGGGACAGCGAGAATGCAAACAGCGCTATCGTGGTGACCGTGACGCCGGAGGATTACCGGGCGGATCATCCATTGTCCGGCATCGCGTTTCAGCGGAAGCTGGAACAGAAAGCTTACAACTGCGGCCGGGGCGCGATCCCTGTGCAGCGCCTGGAGGACTTTCGTGAGAACAGGGCTTCCGCAGCGCTCGGCGCGGTGCGCCCGCAGTGCAAAGGGAATTATGCGCTGGGCAATCTGCGGCCGATTCTGCCGGAGGAGCTGAACGCTTCGATTCTGGAGGGAATTGACGCTTTTGGTAAAATCGTACGCGGATTTGACGATCCGGACGCGCTGCTGTCGGGTGTGGAGAGCCGCACGTCCTCCCCGGTACGGATTCTGCGGGATGAGAAATGCGAGTCGGCGATGCCGGGCATTTACCCGTGCGGCGAGGGCGCTGGCTACGCCGGCGGCATTACTTCGGCGGCGGTGGACGGGATACGGGTCGCTGAGGCGGTGTGCAGAAAAATATTTGAGGAGTGAGCGTATAGGCGCAGTCTGGCAAGGGCAATTCGGTGGGCAGGCGATGGAGGCGGCCCCCTGAATCGGGCGGAAGACAGACTCCGCGAAGTCAGTACACTGAGCCGCGCAGCAAGCTCGAAAACGCTGCGCGTTTCCTCGCTTTGCGGCTTCGCCGCATATCCGCATTCCGCCTAAGACCGCCAGGCGAGCGAGCTCGCCGGCGGCTTCGGCGGGGGCGGCTGCGTGGCTCAGTTATGAAAAATTTAATATCTAAACTGTATACTTTGCCAGGAATCTGTGCTAAAATAACTTGATACCTGATATCTTGACGGGGCAGAGAATATCGGTTATTTTAATGAGAGATTTACATTTATCTGCAGAGCGTGCGCAGCATTCTTCACAGCGCACGATGAAAAGCATGCCGCCGCAGGAGCGGCCTTACGAGAAATGCCTCGAGAGAGGAGCGGAGGCTCTGACGGACGCGGAGCTTTTGTCTGTGATACTGCGGACTGGTTCGGCCGGGGAGCCGGCGCTTGAACTGGCGCGCAAGATACTTGCCGCGGAGGGAGGCGGCAGGGGCAGCGGGCTGCTTGGCATTTACCATCGGTCGGTGGAAGAGCTGACGAAGATCAAGGGCGTGGGAAAGGTCAAGGCGGTTCAGTTGAAGTGCGTGGCCGAGCTGTCGCGCCGCATTGCGCGGACGACGGTTTCAGAGAGCGTTTCTTTCAGAGACCCGGATTCGGTGGCGCGCTATTATATGGAAGAACTGCGTCATCTGGAGCAGGAGGTGCTCGTGCTGGTGATGCTCAACAGCAAGGGAAAGCTGATCGGAGATCAGGTCCTGTCCAAGGGTACGGTGCGGGCGTCTCTGATTTCGCCGCGCGAGATCTTTATCGAAGCGGTGCGCCGGCAGGCGGTCAGCATCATTCTGGTACACAACCATCCGAGCGGTGTGCCGGATCCGAGCCCGGAGGATATTTTCCTGACGCGGCGTGTGCGTGAAGCGGGTACGCTTCTGGGGATCGAGCTTCTGGATCATATTATTATCGGAGACTGTCAGGCGGTCAGCATGAGGGAGCAGGGCCTCTGGCGGGAATAAGGGCAAGGGGAAAACTGCATGTTATTTCAGAAGGTTTGTGGGATTGATTTAGGCACAGACACGATTAAGATAAGGGACCGGAACGGAAAACAGTTTTTATACAGCAAAAATTTACTGGCGATGCGGCAAAACGGCGAGGTGCTCGCCATCGGCGACGCCGCATACGAAATATATGAGAAGAATCCCGAGAACGTGAGGGTGATCTGGCCGATGGCCGGGGGCGTCATCGCCAACCTCACGGAGATGGAGATTGTTCTCTCACATCTGTTGAAAAGTTTTTCCGGCGTATTCCGCGCCGGAGCTTCGCTCTGCATTGCGGTGCCCAGCGATATCACCCAGGTGGAGAAGCGTGCGTTTTTCTTGGTTATGCGTGGAAAAATCAATGCCGGCAGCATCCGCCTGATCGATAAGGGAATCGCGGACGCAGTCAGTGCGGGCCTGCCGGTCCTGTCTTCCCGCGGTCACATGGTGGTGAACATCGGAGCCGATACCACGGAAATCGCAGTCATTTCTTCGGGCAAGGTCATTCTCAGCCAGACGCTGAAGGTCGGCGGACGCAGGCTGGACGAGGACATCGCGACCATGGTACGGCGCAAATTCAATCTCAGCATCGGCCGCAAGACGGCGGAATCCCTGAAAAACAATCTTGCATTCATGATCAACGGCCCCAGGCTGGAGCAGAAGGTGTTCGGCATCCATACGCTTTCCGGGCTGCCAAAGGCGGATCTGATTCCCTCCCTGGCCGTCAGCGTCGCCATCATCGACACCGTCGACTATATCATTGAGTGCATCAAATCCATCTACAACCGCATTCCGCCGCAGCTGATGAAGGACATCACGCGGGAGGGCATCTACCTGACCGGCGGCGTGTCGATGATCCTCAATCTGCCGGATTACATCCGCAGGGAGATCGGCATCCCGCTGCACCACATTCAGGACCCGAAAAACAGCACCATCCGAGGCCTGGTGGAAATCATCAACAACCGCGATCTGCGGCAGTTTACCTACACGCTGAGCGATCTGACAGGAATGAGATAGAGGCAGGATCTGGCATGAAAAAAAAGACAAATGATACTTTAAAAAATAAATATTTGCTCACCGTACTCAGCATTTTCTGCGTGCTGCTGATCGTGATTTCGTTTCTCGACAGCAGCCTGGTCTCGCCGGTGAAGCAGATCAGCGGATTTCTGATCACGCCGGTGCAGAAGGGCATCAACGGCTTCGGCACATGGCTCTCGGGCCTGACCGACAACTTTGAGGACGCGCAGACGCTGCGGGCCGAGAATGCGAAGCTGCAGGAGCAGGTGTCGACGCTGACGGAGGAGAACAGCCAGCTGATTCAGGACCGCGAGGAGCTGCGCCGCCTGCGCACGCTGTTCGAGCTGGACGAGCAGTATGACGAGTACGAAAAAACCGGCGCCCGGGTGATCGCCAAGGAGACCGGGAACTGGTTCCAGCTGTTTACGATCGACAAGGGCTCCCGCGACGGGGTCGAGCCGGACATGAATGTGATCTCCGGCGGCGGCCTCGTGGGCATCGTCACCGAGACCGGCCCCAACTGGGCGACCGTGCGCTCGATCATCGACGACAACAGCAACGTCAGCGCCATGGTTTCGACGACCTCCGACCAGTGCATCATCGCCGGAGACCTGCGGCTGATCGACGAGGGCTCGCTCAACCTCGTGCAGCTGACCGACGCGGACAACAAGGTGCACGTCGGCGACAAGGTGGTGACCTCCTACATCAGCGAGAAGTTCCTGCCCGGCATCCTGATCGGATACATCAACGAGCTGAACAACGACACCAACAACCTCACCAAGTCCGGCTATATCACGCCGGTGGTCGATTTCCGCCACCTGCAGGAGGTGCTGGTGGTCCTCGAGAAGAAGGAGTATGTGCCGTCGGATTCCGTTTCCGTGCCGGACGATCAGGACGGGGACGGCGCCTGAGCCGCTGAGTTCACGGCAGACAGGAGAATATATTATGAGACGCAAAGTTACCATGGGCATTCTGATTCTGCTGTGCATCCTGCTGCAGTCTACCGTCTGCCAGATGATTTCCATCGCGTCCATCAAGCCCAATCTGCTGATCATCCTGATCGTTTCGTTCGGGCTGATGCAGGGGCGCAGGACCGGCATGGTGGTCGGATTCCTGTGCGGGCTGCTGGTGGACATCTTTTTCGAGAGCATTCTCGGGTTTAACGCCCTCATCTATCTGTGGGTGGGCTATTTCAGTGGTTATTTTTACCGCATTTTCTATGACGACGACATCAAGACGCCGCTGCTGCTGATTTCGGTCAGCGATCTGGCCTACGGCGTGATCCAGTACGGTTTCCGGTTCCTGCTGCGCGGGCGCGTGGACTTTTTCTTCTACCTGGGCAAGGTGATTCTGCCGGAAATGTTTTACACTCTGATTCTGACCATCCTGTGCTATCGTGTTTTTTATATGATTAACCGCAGGCTGATCCTCTTTGAAAAGGGAGGCGTGGACAGCTTTGTTTGAACAGATGCGCAAAAATTTCAGAAAAGCGGTCAATTCGCGCGTGGCGGTTCTCGTCGTCGTGTTTGTGCTGCTCGTTGCGGTTCTGCTGCAGCGCCTGTTTCAGCTGCAGATCGTGCGGGGCGAGAGCTACCAGGACGATTTTACGCTGATGATCATGAAAGAGCGCACGCTGAACAGCTCCCGCGGCAACATCTACGACCGCAACGGCAATCCGATTGCATACAACGAGATTTCCTACTGTGTGACCTTTGAGGACAACGGCACCTATCCGAGCACGCATGTGCGCAACCTTTCCATCAACGGCATGCTGTACCGCCTGATCCGCCTTCTGAAGGAGCAGGGGGACACGATCGTGGACGATTTTCGGATTGATCTGAACGCGAACGGCGTGTACGAGTACAATACCTCCGGATTCAACCTCAACCGCTTCAAGGCCGATATTTTCGGAGAGGCTTTGATTGACAGCCTCACGAACGAGCAGCTCAACATCACCGCGCCGGATCTGATGGAGCTGCTGTGCGGCGTGAAATATTACGGCGTCCTCGACCCGAAGATTACCGACGCGGAGCGGGAGGAATACGGCCTTCCGGCGAGCTTTACCGACGAGGAGATTCTGCAGCTGGTTTCTCTGCGGGCCGCGATCGGGGCCTACAGCTACCAGCGCTATCAGGCGGTCACCCTCGCCCGCGACGTCAGCCGCCAGTCGGTGGCGCGGATTCTGGAGAATATTGCGGATTTCCCGGGCATCGACATCGCCGAGGAATACCGCCGCGTATACACGGACGCCGAGTATATGGCGCCGCTGATCGGCTACACCGGCAAGATATCGGCGGAGGAGCTGAAGGAGCTGAAAGAACAGGACAGCAATTACACGGCCAGCGACATCGTCGGCAAGAGCGGCCTGGAGAGCGTGCTGGAGACGACGCTGCAGGGCGACAAGGGCTCCGAGCTGATCTACACCGACAGCCTCGGGCGCACGCTGGAGGTGGAGTCCCGGGTGGAGCCGCAGGCGGGCAACGACGTGCGCCTGACGATCGACATGGATCTGCAGCGCGCGGCCTACCAGATTCTGGAGCAGTACATCGCCGGCATCGTTTACCAGTATACGATCGACGAGGTGGAGTACCGCACGGAGTGGCTCAATTCGGCCGACCAGGTGCGTATCCCCATTTACGATATCTATTACGCGCTGTTTGAGAACAACGTCCTCGACGTCAGCCATCTCAAGGCCCCCGACGCCTCGCCGAACGAGCAGGACGTCTACCAGGCGTTCCTGATCAAGGCCTCCGAGATTTTCAATATTATTAAAAACGAGCTGCTGACCGACACGCCGACGGCGTACCGCGATCTGGAGGACGCCTACGAGCTGGGCGAGCAGTACCAGGTCTATATGTCCTACATCGTCAACGACATGCTGATGAAGGACACCGGCATTCTCAGCGAGGCGGCGATCGACAAGACCGACCCCGTTTACACGGCGTGGACCGAGGACGAGAGCATCAGCCTGCAGGAGTATCTGACGCACGCGATTTCCAAAAACTGGATCGACATGACCAAAATTTCCGGCGACACCGCATATATGGATACCTACGAGATGTTCTCCGCGCTGGCCGACTACATCGCCGATTACCTCTACGAGGACGACAATTTCTGCAAGCAGGTGTACCGCTACATGCTGCAGGAGGACCGCATCAGCGGCGCCGACATCTGCCTGCTGCTGTTCGACCAGGGCGTGATCGAGATGAACACGGCCGACTATGAGGGCCTGGAAAACGGCGAGCTGAACGGCTACGATTTCATCCGCCAGAAAATCTGGAATCTGGAAATCACGCCGGCCCAGCTGGCGGTGACGCCCTGCTCGGGCTCCGTGGTGCTGACCGATCCCAATACCGGCGACGTGCTGGCCTGCGTGACCTATCCGGGCTACGACAACAACCGCCTCGCCAATGAAATGGACAGCGATTATTTCAATAAGTTAAATATGGACAAATCCTCCCCGTTCTACAGCCGCGCGACGCAGGAGGCGATTGCGCCCGGTTCCACGTTCAAGCTGGTGACCGCGGTGGCCGGCGTCATGGAGGGCGTGCTGAACATCGGGGAGAGCATCACCTGCACCGGCAAGTTTGAGCTGTGGGATTCCGTCATCAACTGCTGGAACGAGTGGGGCCACGGCGCGCTGACGCTGGAGCAGGCCATCACCGAATCCTGCAACTTTTTCTTCAATACCGTCGGCTACCGGCTCGGCAGCGTGAACGGAGAGTACGTGGACGAGACCGGTATCGAGACGCTGACGCGCTACGCGTCGATGTTCGGCCTGAATGAGGAATCCGGCGTGGAGGTGCCGGAGTCTTCGCCCTATATTTCGCAGATGGACGCGGTGCGTACCGCGATGGGACAGGCGGACAACCTGTTTACGACCACGCAGCTGGCGCGCTATGTCAGCACGATCGCCAACAGCGGCACCTGCTACAATCTCACGCTCGTGGACGCGATCACGGATTCGACCGGCAGCGTGCTGGAGAACCACGAGGCGGAGGTGCGCAACACGGTGGACCTGCCGCAGGAGCTGTGGAACACAATCCATGCCGGCATGCGCGGCGTGGTGCTGGACCACGAGGCCTTTTCCAACTACAGCGGTGTGTCGATCGCCGGCAAGACCGGTACCGCGCAGCAGACCACAAACGTGCCGAACCACGGCGTGTTTATCGGCTATGCGCCCTACGAGCAGCCGGAGATCGCGATTGCGGTCCGTATCGCCAACGGCTATTCCTCCGCAAACGCGGCGCTGGTGGCAAGGGATGTCATTTCCTATTATTATAACCAGCAGCCGGCGGAGGAGCTGATCACAGGACACGCGTCCTCGGCGTACAACAACTACAGGGTCAACGACTGACGCCGTCGGCCCTCTGAGAGCAGGAGAGAGAACATGGCGCACAGTGCAGTCATCATCAAGAGCAATCCTCACGGCCTGATCCTGAATCTGGACGCGGAGCTCCCGTTCGAGGAGCTCTGTCAGGCGGTGTCGGATAAATTCCGGGAATCGGCCGGGTTTTTCAAACGGGCCAGCCTGGCGCTGACGTTCCGCGGGCGGGCGCTCACAAACGAGCAGGAGGCCAGGCTTGTCGATGAGATCGTACAGAGCTCCGGGATTCATGTGATCTGTATCGTCGACGAGTCGAAGGAGACCGCCGAGCGCTACAAAAAGGCGGTGGTCCGTGCGCTGGAGCAGCGCAGGGAGGAGGAAGGCCAGTTTTACCGGGGGACGCTCCGCTCCGGCCAGGTGCTGGAAACGGATTCCAGCGTGGTCGTCATCGGCGACGTCAATCCCGGCGCCCAGATCGTCTCCAAGGGCAACATCGTGATTCTGGGCTGCTGCATGGGCAATCTTTACGCCGGGGCCTCCGGCAACGCCGGCTGCTTCGCGGCCGCGCTGACGATGAAGCCCATGCAGGTGCGCATCGCGGACAAGATCGCCCGCAGCGCGATCGTCAAGAAGGTGGACACGGGGGATTATCCGATTGATCCCAAAATCGTCTACATCAAAGACGGCCACCTGCAGATCAAAGCGATTACCAACGAAACCCTGAGCGATTATCTCGCTTAGGACGCATATACGGATATGAGACTTCCGATTCCCCGTGCAGGCAGGCTTTGGAAACGGCCGGGAGACGGACAAAAATACGTCAGAGGCTGTGGCCGGAACAAGGGGAAGATGGAGGTAGAAGCATATGAGCGAAGTAATTGTAATTACGTCCGGCAAGGGCGGCGTCGGCAAGACGACGTCGACGGCCAACATCGGCGCCGGACTGGCGCGGCTGAACAAAAAGGTCGTGCTGGTGGACACGGATATCGGGCTGCGCAACCTGGACGTGGTCATGGGACTGGAAAACCGCATCATCTACAATCTGGTGGATGTGGTGGAGGGAAACTGCCGGGTGAAGCAGGCGCTGATCCGCGACAAGCATTATCCGAATCTGTATTTATTGCCTTCCGCGCAGACGCGCGACAAGAGCGCGGTCTCGCCGGAGCAGATGCGGAAGCTGGCGGACAGCCTGGCGCCCATGTTTGACTACATTATACTGGACTGCCCGGCCGGCATCGAGCAGGGCTTTCGCAACGCGATCGCGGCGGCGAACCGGGCCCTGGTCGTGACGACGCCGGAGGTGTCGGCGATCCGCGACGCGGACCGCATCATCGGCCTTCTGGAGGTGGCCGGCATCCGCAAAATCGACCTGCTGGTCAACCGCATCCGCATGGATATGGTGCGCAGGGGCGAGATGATGTCGGTGGAGGATGTGCTGGACATCCTCGCGGTCAGCCTGATCGGGGCCGTCCCAGACGACGAGGGCATTGTCATCGCCTCCAATCACGGGGAGCCCGTGGTCGGGAACGATACCATTGCCGGCCAGGCCTTCCTCAACATCGCCCGCCGCCTTCTGGGGGAAACGGTTCCCCTGGCCGATCTGGAGTCGGGCGGTACGCTGCTGCAGCGGATGGCCGCGCTGTTCCGCAGGAAATAGGAGGGCGCGCCATGATCCATTCGCAGGGAAAGCATGCCTTTACCTCCGGGGCCATCGCCAGGGCGCGGGCCCAGGTCACGGTCGCCGCCGACCGCCTGAGCTGCAATCCGGAGGAGATGCGGCAGATGCAGAGAGAAGTGGCGGACGTCCTCGCAAAATACCTGGAGCTGGACGGGGACATCTGTAAGATACGTTTGGATATAGTCTGTAGGACAGATCGAGGAGTACAGGATGTTAAGACAATACAAATTAAGTGACTACAACTTCCGGCTGGTTTTGTGGGTGCTGGCTCTCTCCGTGCTGGGGATTCTGGTGATCGGCAGCGCCAACGAGAGCTACCAGATGCGCCAGATCTGGGGCCTGGCCGGTGGCATGGCGCTGATGGTGGTCGTCTCGCTGTTTGACTTCACCTGGGTGCTCAACTTTTACTGGCTGATTTACCTGGCGGCCACGGCGCTGCTGCTGAGCGTGCTGGTGGCCGGCGATTCGGCGGGCGGCGCGACGCGCTGGATCATCATCGCCGGTCTGCGTTTTCAGCCCTCCGACATCACCAAGATCATGCTGATCCTGTTTTTCGCCAAATTTTATGAGGTCCGGGAGGACCGCGTCAACCGCCTGCGGGTGATTCTCTCCTCGGTGGCGCTGATTGGCATCCAGCTGGCGCTGATCATGCGGGAGCCGGACCTTTCGACCACGATCGTGGTCGCCATGGTGTTCTGCGTGCTGATCTTCATGGCGGGCCTGAGCTACAAAATCGTCTGCGGCATCGTGATCGTCAGCATTCCGGTGGCGGTCATCCTCGTGAGCATCCTCATGCAGCCGGATCAGAAGCTGATCAACAACTACCAGATGACGCGCGTTTACGCGTGGCTGTGGCCGGAGGACTATCCGCAGGACGCATACCAGCAGCAGAATTCCATCAAGGCCATCGGTTCCGGCCAGCTCTACGGCAAGGGACTCAACAACGACGACGTCGGTTCGGTGAAAAACGGCAACTTCATCCCGGAGCCGCAGACGGATTTCATCTTCGCCGTGGTGGGGGAGGAGCTCGGCTTTCTCGGCTGCTGCGCGGTGCTGCTGCTGGAATTTCTGATCACCCTGGAGTGTCTGATGACCGGGCGCAGGGCGAAGTCGCTGTCGGGGACGCTGATCTGTTCCGGCATGGCCTCGCTGGTGCTGTTTCAGAGCTTCGTCAACATGGCCGTGACCACCGGGGTAATTCCAAACACCGGCATCACGCTGCCCTTCATGAGCTACGGGCTTACATCCCTGATCAGCTTCTGCATCGGGATCGGGTTTGTGCTGAACGTAGGGCTGCAGAGCAGAAGATACAGAACGTAATAATCATTTTCATATAAAGGAGGTAAGAGAGCATGAACGTAGCATTTATTGCGCACGACACGAAAAAGATTCTGATGCAGAATCTCTGTATCGCGTACCGAAGTATTTTGGCAAAGCACACGCTGTATGCAACGGAAACCACGGGACGTCTGATCGAAGAAGCTACTTCCTTGAACATCCACAAGATGATTGCCGGCCCAATCGGGGGAGAAGAACAGATCGGAGCCATGGTCGAGCAGAACCAGATCGACCTGCTGGTGTTTCTGCGGGATCCGGGCGGAGCGCGCAGGAGCGAGCCGGATATCAACAAGGCGATCCGTCTTTGCGACATCCACAATGTGCCGCTGGCGACCAACATCGGTTCCGCCGAGGTACTTTTGAAATCGTTAGACAGAGGAGATCTTGAGTGGCGTGAAATGTACAGATGAAGGCAGGGTATTTACGGAACGCGAATGGGCCAGAATCCAGGCGCGTGAAAAGCGGGAGGCGCAGCGGCAGCGGCGTCTGGCTGCCGTGGCCGCCGGGCTGTTTGCGCTGGTCGCCGCGCTGGCCTTTCTGGTCTATTATCTGGTGGTGCGTTCGCATGATTATACGCTGTCCATGCCGTATGACAAGACGGATGCCGTTTTCGGCGTCGGGGAGACCCTCTCCGCCGGCAGCGTCGCAAAGCCTTTTGCGCGCGACCTGTGCGTGGCCGGCGGAGACGTCAACATCCAGGCGGCGTCGCTCGGCGCTTATTCCGCGGGGCTGTTTGACCTGAACGGAGAGCGGACGGTCTACGCCAAGGATATCTTCACGCAGCGCTCGCCGGCCAGCGTGACCAAGATCATGACCGCGCTGGTGACGCTCAAATACGGCAATCTTGATGACCTGGTGACGGTGACGCCGGTTGTGAAGGACATCGAGTACGGCTCCTCGGTCTGCGACATCAAGGAGGGGGACGTGCTCTCGCTGCGGCAGCTTCTGTACGGAATGATGATCGCCTCCGGCAACGACGCGGCGATGATGATCGCCGAGCACGTCGGCGGCTCGGTCGAGGAATTTGTGGCCACCATGAACCGGGAGGCCGCCGCCCTCGGAGCGACGCATACGCATTTCTCCAATCCGCACGGCCTCACCGCTTCCGACCACTACACGACCGTCTATGACATTTACCTGATGATGAGCGCGGCCATGCAGTACGACACCTTTCAGGACATCATCAGCCGGACGAATTATTATGCAGAGTATATGCGGATGGACGGTTCCCCGGTGGCTGTGACCTGGGAGTCGACCAACTACTATTTCACCGGGGAGGTGCAGCCCCCGGACAATGCGATTGTCTACGGGGGAAAGACCGGCACCACCGAGGACGCGGGCGCCTGCCTGGCGCTGCTGGCCAAGGATCTCTACGGCAATCCGTATTTGTCGATCATTTTGCACTCGGAGAGCAAAGAAACGCTCTACCCGGAGATGAACCAGCTTTTATCTCTAATTGATACGTAAAATAGCCAATTGTGTGCAAATAATCACAAAGCTTGAATTAGGTGTTGTAATTTTTTTGTAAACAGATTATAATGATAGCGTGACAATCATTCGCTACTATAAGGAGGAGATGACCATGATACAGTTCATCGTAGGTGAAAAGGGAAAAGGCAAGACAAAGATTTTACTTGACAAAGTAAATTCAGAGGTAAAGACAGCTCATGGAAACATCGTATATCTGGACAAAAGCGCAAAGCATATGTACGAGCTCAACAACAGAATCCGTCTGATTGACGTTTCGTCGTTCAGGCTTGCATCCAGCGGTGAATTCATTGGTTTCATTTACGGTATTCTTTCACAGGATCACGATCTGGAACAGATGTATCTGGACAGTTTTCTGAAGATTTCGATGACGGACGAGGACACCGTCAACGACATGTTTGAGAGACTGGAGCAGATCAGCAAAGAGTTCAACGTAACCATGGTCATCAGCGTCTCGATTGGCGCAGGCGCGCTCAGAGAAAAATTTAAAGAGAATATTATCGCGGAATTATAAAGCGCTTGTAAAACCAGGGCCGAAGGGGCCCTGGTTTTTTGGAAGCCTTTTCAGGACTCCCGGCCGATTTCTCTCACTCTGCCGTAGAGGCTCAGGAGATACAGGCCGGCAAGACCGACCAGAGCATATACCACTCTTGAAATCCAGCTCATATTGCCAAACAGAAGATTTACAAGATCAATCCTGAAGATTCCAATCAGGCCCCAGTTGACCGCGCCGACGATGACAAGCGTGAGCGCGGTGTAATCAAACCATTTGCTCATGTTAATCCCTCCTTTTCGCGACCAGTCATAGTTTGTCCGGAAAAAAAGTTTTTATTCAAAAACAAAGGTTGTATCATTCGGGGGAACATGCTAAAATAGATTGCGAAATTTTGGTTGTCGCGTTTACAGGAGGCACTCTTTTGGGCAGGAGCGGGCGCAGGAAAAAAATTACAAAATACAGAAGGTATTCCTTCTTCAATATTGGCACGCTGTTGTTCGGCACCGTCTTTATTTATATGGTGATCTCCACGTTCATGTACCTGACGGAGAAGCACATCACGCCCTACGAGGTGCACAAGGGGGCGATTACCGGAAACTACCGGTATCAGGCGCTTTCCCTGCGCACGGAGGAGGTGGTGAACGCTCCGCAGTCCGGCAGCGTGCGCTATTTCGAGCGCGAGGGCAGCAAGGCCTCCGCGGGCAGCGTGATCTGTGCGGTCAACGAGACCGGTTCGCAGTCTCTGGCCTCGATCAGCGATTTTGAGCTGGACGACAGGGACGAGAGCCGCCTGCGCGATACCATGATGAGCTTTACCATCAACTACAGCGGCAGCGGTTTTCAGCGGGTCTACGACCTGAAATCGGGCGTTGAGGGCCTGATCTCCGAGATCGTCGAGGATAATTCCAGCGACTACGTCAGCGTCCGCAATCAGTGCACGGCCCCGGATTCCGGCTTTGTGATCTACAGCATCGACGGGTTTGAGACGGTGACCGAGGATCAGCTGACGTCGGACATGTTCAGCCAGACCAGCTATGACGAGGTCGGCCTGCGCAACCAGAAAAGCGTCCGCGCCGGCGATCCGCTGTTCAAGCTGATCACCAACGAGGACTGGACGCTGTATTTCCCGATCGACGAGAAGCTGCAGACCGAGCTGGCGGACGCCGAAAAGATCCGCTTCCGTTTCCTCAAGGACAACGAGACGTTTACGGCCCCGTTTGCGATCGTGCGAAACGGCGACGAGGCGTTCGGGCGGATTTCGCTGGACAATTCGCTGGTGCGCTATGCGACCGACCGCTTTCTGGAGATCGAGCTGGTGCTGAACAAAAAAAGCGGCCTGAAGATTCCGTCTTCGGCCATCGTGGAGCGCACCTTTTACCGGATTCCGGAGGAATATGTGATCCAGAACCAGGATACGGAGAAAGAGATCGTGCTCAAGGTCGAGAGCTTTGCGGAGGACGGTTCCTCGTCGGTCCGCTATGTGACGGCGAACGTCTACAAAAAAGAGGACAATGATTACCTCGTGGATCATCAGCTCCTGAACGAGGGCGATTACATCCAGCTGGAGGGCAGCGTCAACCGCATGCAGATTCAGGAGAAGGATGTCACGACCCTGCACGGCGTGTTCAACATCAACAAGGGCTACGCCGTATTCCGCGAGGTGACGGTGATCGACGAAAACGAGGAATACTGTATCGTGGAGAGCAACAACATCTACAGTCTTGCCGCGTATGACTATATTGTACTGGACGCGTCCCTGGTGACGGAGGACGAGATTGTATACTGACGGAGGGGAGCAGCTATGATCACAGAGAATCTTGCTTTGGTGGAGGAGCGGATTGCGGCCGCGTGCGCGCGGGCCGGGCGGGAGCGCAGCGAGGTGCAGCTGATCGCGGTCAGCAAGACCAAACCGGCGGAGATGCTGCGCGAGGCCTATGAGGCGGGCGTGCGGGACTTCGGGGAAAACAAGCCCCAGGAGATCCGGGACAAGCATCCGCTGCTGCCGGAGGATATCCGCTGGCACATGATCGGCCATCTGCAGCGCAACAAGATCAAATACATCATCGACAGGGTCTGCATGATCCATTCCGTGGATTCCCTGCGGCTGGCGCAGGCGATCGACGAGGAGGCCGGAAAGCGCGGCCTGGTCATGCCGGTGCTGGCGGAGGTAAACATGGCGAAGGAGGCTTCCAAGGGCGGGATTATGCCGGAGGAGGCGGAGGAATTTATCAGACAGATCAGCATATTGCCGCATATTCATGTGGAAGGTCTGATGACGATCGCGCCGTTTACGGAACATGCGGAGGAAAATCGCCCGTATTTTCGTAATTTGAGGAAATTATGTGTTGACATTGGACAGAAAAGCATTGATAATGTGAGTATGTGCAGACTTAGTATGGGAATGACCGGGGATTACGAGGTGGCCATCGAGGAAGGGGCTACGATGGTGCGCGTAGGCACCGGCATTTTCGGCGAACGGTTTTACGGGAGCACACAACAGGATGGGAGAGCATAACGATGAGTGTTTTAGATAAATTTTTAAATGCAATGAAGATGAATGACGACGACGGTTTTGAGGACGATTACCTCGACGAGGAATACGACGGGTACGACGACTATGAGGAGGAGCGCCCGAAAAAACGCCTTCTGAAGAAATATGACGAGGAGGCGGAGGAGGAGCCCGCCCAGTCAAAGGCATCCGTTCAGAATATGCCCGCCCAGCAAACGGAGCGCGCTTCTGCGAGACAGCGCAGCACGGCAAGGACCAGCGCGCCGAAGACGTCGTCCAAGGTTTCCCCGATGCGCGCACGGCGCAACGGCGGCATGGAGGTCTGCGTGATCCGTCCCAAGAGCATGGAGGACGCGCGGGAGATCACCGAGACGCTGCTGGACGAGTGTACGGTGGTGCTGAATATGGAGGGCCTGGATCTGGACGTGGCGCAGCGGATCATCGATTTTTCATCCGGTTCCTGCTATGCGATTCACGGCAACCTGCAGAAGATCAGCAATTATATCTTTATCATCACGCCGCAGAGCGTGGACATCTCCGGGGATTTCCAGGAGATTCTGAGCGGCGCCTTTGAGGTGCCGTCGTTCGGGACGAGATTCTGATATGGATCAGGAGGAACTGCTCGTCAGGCGCATCCGGGAGCTGGCGACGCTGGCGGACCGCAGAGGCTGCGCGACCTTTACCGATTTTTTGAATTTGAACGAACAACATATTCTGTTTCAGACCTTACAAAAGTTTTCCTGGATTCAAGGGGAAACTTTTGGCGGTTATGAGGGTGCGGAGCGGCGGATGGCGGCTTTCGTGCCCGCGGACTCCCGCGGCTGGGAATATCCGATCGCCTGCATCCGCGCGGTGCCGCTGCAGGCGAAGTTCGCGGAGCCTTTAACGCACCGCGATATTCTCGGCGCTCTGATGCACCTGGGCATCGAACGCTCCCGGACCGGCGACATCGCCGTCTGCGGGACAGAGTTTTATCTGTTCTGCCATACGGCGCTGGCTCAGACGGTCTGCGAGGAGCTGACGCGCATCCGGCATACCTCCGTGCGCTGCACGGTCTGCGATTTGCACAGCTTTTCCTATCAGCCCGCGACGCAGACGGTGCGCGGCACCGTGGCCTCGGTGCGCCTCGACGCGCTGATGGCGCTGGCGTTCCAATCCTCGCGCAGCAGCCTGCTGCCGCTGATCGGGGAAGGAAAGGTGTTTGTCAACGGCAGGCTGGTTACGACCAACGCCTATACGCCGAGGGAGCAGGATATCGTTTCCGTGCGCGGGCTGGGACGGTTCCGCTACGTCGGTACGACCGGCTCCACCAGGAAAGGGCGCTGCGCGGTGACGGTGGAGCGTTATGTATGAGAGATTTGTAAAATAGCATGAAAGATTTACAAAAATGGCATGAAAGATTTGCAAAATGGCATGAAAGATTTGCAGAATGGCATGAAGCATGCCGTCGGAGGTACTTATGAAAAAGAAGCAGAGACAGGAACTGCAGACCGTGATCACGGTAAAGACAAAGGGCAACGCCCCTTATGATATTGTGCTGAAGGACTCGTTCGACGGTCTGCCGGAGTATCTGACCGGGCTCGGCTGCCCGGGGCACCGCATCTGCATTGTGACGGATTCCAACATCGCGCCGCTGTACCTGGAGGAGGTGCGCGCGGCCGTGAGTGGGTGCGCCGCTCAGGTGGAGACGTTTGCGTTTGCGGCCGGGGAGGCCAGCAAGACGCTGGACACCGTGCGCCAGATTTACGAGAAGCTGATTCTGGCGGGCTTTGACCGCAAGGATTATCTGCTGGCGCTCGGCGGCGGCGTGGTCGGCGACATCACGGGTTTTGCGGCGGCCACGTTTCTGCGCGGCATCCGTTTTATTCAGGTGCCGACGACGCTGCTGTCCCAGATCGACAGCAGTGTGGGCGGAAAGACGGGCGTGGATTTCGACCAGTACAAAAACATGGTGGGCGCGTTCCACCAGCCGGCGCACGTCTACATCAATGTCTCTGTTTTGCGCACGCTGCCGGAGGAGCAGTTTGCCAGCGGCATGGGCGAGCTGTTGAAATACGGTATCAGCCTGGACGCGGATTTTTACGAGTGGGCGATCGACCACATGGGCGAGCTCGAGGAGCGGGAGCCGGAGGCGCTGACCTGGGCGGTGTCCCAGTGCTGCCAGCTCAAGCGCTATATCGTTGAGAAAGACCCGACCGACCTCGGGGACCGCGCGCTGCTCAATTTCGGCCATACGGTCGGCCATGCGATCGAGAAGCTCAAGAATTTTGAGCTGCAGCATGGCGCCTGCGTGGCCCTCGGCTATGTGGCGGCGGCCTATATTTCCTGGAAGCGCGGACTGCTGGACGAGGATGAATTTTATGAGATCCGTGACATGAACGTGGGTTTCGGGCTGCCGATTTCCTTTGACGGCCTCTCCTCGGAGGACGTGGTGGCGGCCACGAAGAAGGACAAGAAGATGGAGGCCGGCCACATCAAGTTCATTCTCCTGAAGAAGCTGGGCCGTGCTTTTATCGACACGAGCGTGAGCGAGCAGGAGATGCTGGAGGCCGTTCGCTTTTTGAATGCGGATGAGGCATAAAAAAGATGCATTGTTTCCCGTATGAAGCATGGCGGGCGCAGGAAAGCATCTTACATGAGGAATTATGTTATGAGCAGGAGAGATTATCTTCCCGCAGGCGCGGTGCTTGCGGGACTTCTTTTGGCACTGGATCAGTTTACAAAATACCTGGCGCTGACCCGGCTGGCGGGGACGCCCGGCTGTCCGCTGATTCCGGGCGTGTTTGAACTGTTTTACCTGGAAAACCGGGGCGCGGCGTTCGGCGTTCTGAGCGGCCGGCAGTGGTTTTTCATCGCGGTTGCCGCGGTGATGATGGCGGCGGCCGTTTTCGTGTACCTGCGCCTGCCCGAGGACCGGCATTACCATCTGCTGCGCGTGGTCTGCGTGCTGATTCTGGCGGGAGCCGCTGGAAATATGACGGACCGCTTTGTGCACCATTACGTGATTGACTTTCTCTATTTTTCCCTGATCGATTTCCCGGTGTTCAATGTGGCGGACAGCTATGTCTGCGTCGGGGCGGCGCTGGCTGTGGTGTCCATGTTTACGCTGTACAAAGAGGACGATTTCGGGTTTTTGATACCGGGGAAGAAGTGAAAAAAGTTTATTTGGGTGAGAGAAAAAAGATGCAGTATGACGGGTGCGGATTAGATGAAAAATGGATAACTCAGGCGCAGGTTTCGGATTCTGACCTGACGGGAGAGGGAGAGCAGCCGGAAGTACAGACAGTTACGGTTTCCGCTGAGGAGGCCGGCAGCCGTCTGGACGTTGTCCTGTCCCGGCATTTCCCGGACGTGAGCAGGAGCTATCTGCAGAAGCTGGTGCGCGCCGGCGTGGTGACGCTGAACGGCAGGACGGCCAGGGCCGGTGGGAAACTGGCGGCGGGTGACCTCATCGCCGTCGCGTTTCCGGAGCCGGAGCCGCTCTCGGTGGAGCCGGAGCCGATTCCGCTGGACATCCTGTACGAGGACGACGACCTGCTTGTGGTCAACAAGCCCAAGGGCATGGTGGTGCATCCGGCGGCGGGGCATTACAGCGGAACGCTGGTCAACGCGCTGCTGTATCACTGCGGCGACAGCCTCTCCGGGATCAACGGCGTGCTGCGGCCGGGGATCGTCCACCGCATCGACCAGAACACGACCGGTTCGCTGATTGTCTGCAAAAATGATTTCGCCCATCAGGCCATCGCCGAACAGCTCGCGATCCATTCCATTACCCGGAAATACCGCACGATCGTTCACGGCGTCCTGCGCGAGGACGGCACGGTGCACACCACGATCGGCCGGCATCCGCAGCGCCGCAAGGAGATGGCGGCGAACGTCGCGGGCGGCAGGGATGCGGTCACACATTACCATGTGCTGGAGACGTTCGCACAGTTTACCTATCTGGAATGCCGTCTGGAAACCGGGCGCACGCATCAGATCCGCGTACACATGAAGCACATCGGCCATCCGGTGCTGGGCGACGACGTCTACGGCCCGTCCAGATGCCCGTTCGCGGGCCTGCAGGGGCAGACGCTGCACGCGATGACAATCGGCTTTGTGCACCCGCGTACCGGCGCATATCTGGAATTTGAGGCTCCGCTGCCGGCGTATTTTGAGGAGCTGCTGCGGAAATTGCGGTGAGCAGGGCGGAACAGAAGCAGTAAAACAGGCTGCATTATGTTCAATCCAGGCTGCAGTAAATTTCACGTACGCCTAGTCTGCTGCTTCATCAGATGCTTTCCCGGGATGCTTTGCGCGCCTTGGGTCCGGATAGCGCGGCGCAAAATCCGGCAGGCTGCCGTTTTGGATGGCTGTGAAAATGCGCTTGCGGACGCCGGGATGCTCGGCATCCAGCCTGCGGATCAGCGTTTTTGCGTATTCGCGCTGGGTCTGCCCGTCCGCCGGGCAGGGATTTTTTACGACCGGAAGCTGGTATTTGTTGCGGAATCCGCGGACATCGGCTTCATCCACGTACATCAGCGGGCGGATCAGCGTCAGGCCGGTGCGGTCGAGGTGCGTGACCGGCGAGAAGGTATGCAGCCGTCCCTCCAGAATCAGCGACATCAGCAGGGTTTCGATCAGGTCGTCTTTGTGATGCGCGTAAGCGATTTTGTTGCAGCCGAGCGACAGCGCCGTGCGGTTAAACGCGCCTTTGCGCAGTTTGGCGCAGAGCGAGCAGGGGTTGGATTCCTTTCGCTCGTCAAATACGACCCGCGCGATCTGTGTATCGACCACCGTGTAAGGGACTCCCAGCTGTTCACACAGCGCCCGCACCGGCTCTGTGTGAAAGTCCGGGTAACCCATGGAGACGGTGACGGCCTCGACCGTAAACGGATTCGGATAAAAATCTTTCAGTTTTGCGAGAGCGTACAGCATCGTCAGACTGTCTTTGCCACCGGAAATGCCGAGCGCAATTTTGTCGCCCGGCTGAATCATCCGGTATTCATCGACCGCTTTTCTGGTCAGACTCAGTAATTTTTGCAGCTGCATGAGTGATCCTTTCTTTTTAAGGTGTTTTACATGTAGCATTTTACATGGACATTTTTATGGATTTCTATGGAATTCCGGCGCGTGCAGGCGATTATCGTTCAGCACGGCCTTCCTGAAACAGCACAGGTATGTGGGTATTATAGCGGTTCCCTGATTTTTATTCAATAGCCGATTGTTTTGTGAGGTTTTGTTTTTTTAATAGTTGCTTATTGCGGCAATTGGCTTTATTATTTGATTAAATCATTGAGAGGGCAGGAGAGAAGCAAATGAAATTTTTAATTCAGCGCGTGACAGAGGCGTCTGTCACGGTGGATCAGAAAATCGTCGGCGCAATCGGAAAAGGCTTTCTGGTTCTGATCGGCGTGGGCAAAGATGACACGACTGCGGAGGCGGACAAGCTGGTAAAAAAGATGACCGGACTGCGGATTTTTGCCGATGAAAACGGCCGCACCAATCTGTCCCTGAAAGACGTAGACGGAGCGTTGCTTCTGGTATCGCAGTTTACCCTGTATGCGGACTGCCGCAAGGGCAACCGGCCGTCGTTTACGGAATCCGGGGACGCGCAGAAGGCGGAGGAGCTGTACGAGTATATTATTGCAGAATGCAAAAAGATCGTTCCGGTGGTGGAGCGCGGTGTATTCGGGGCTTCGATGGAGGTTCGCCTGTGCAATGACGGGCCTTTTACCGTGATGCTTGAGTCGTAATATGATATAAGCTTCAGGTATGCGAGATGCGCGGCGTGTTTACGGCGATGCCCGAGTATGGATATGAGGTCGTAAGTAAAAAAATGTAAGCAAAACAATACAGGCGGGAAAGATGCAGGTCAAAAAAACATGCGTCAGACAGGATACAAAATGTCAGGTATAGCACAGAAATATCAGTCAGGGGGGGGGAAAAAGAAAATGAAGGAAGTTTTAGTGACCATTCCGGTTCAGGAGAAACACAAAAAATATCTGGAAGGCATTGGCGCAGGGATGCATTTTACCTATTTAAACAGCCGGAAAGAAGCCACAGAGGAGCTGATGCGGGAAGCAAGTATTATTCTGGGCAATGTGCCGACAGCTGTACTGTCAGCGGCGGAACAGCTGGAATTTCTGCAGCTTGACAGCGCGGGCGCGACAGCGTACACGGAGCCCGGAGTGCTGCCGGACGGCGTCAGGCTCTGCAATGCCACGGGTGCCTACGGCAAGACGATCGCGGAACATATGGTGGCAACGGTTTTTGCCATGAAGAAAAAGCTGCCGCTTTACCGGGATCAGATGAAGGAACACCGTTGGCGGGATGCGGGAAACGTGACGCTGATCGACGGCAGCACCACGCTGGTGCTGGGAATGGGAGACATCGGAGGAAAGTTTGCCCGGAAAATGCACGCTCTTGGGAGCCGGGTGCTTGCCGTGCGGAGACACAAAACAGAGTGCCCGGAGTATATCGACGGCATGTATCAGATGTCCCAGCTGGAGGAACTGCTTCCCCAGGCGGATATTGTCGCCTGTTCCCTGCCGGAAACCAAAGAGACCATCCATCTGCTGAACAAAGAAAGACTGGCGCTGATGAAACCGGATGCGGTGCTGATCAATGTGGGCCGAGGCAATCTGATTCCGACAGAAGACCTTCTGGAGGCGCTGAAAGCCGGAAGACCAGGGGCGGCGGCCATTGACGTGGCGGAGATGGAACCCCTGCCGGAGGATTCACCTCTCTGGGAAGTTCCCAATCTGCTGATTACGCCCCATGTCGCAGGAAATTATCACACGACGGACATTCTGGAAAGCATCGTGCGCATCGCCGGAGAAAACCTGCAGGCATATCTTCGCGGGGAACCGCTGAAGAATGAAGTGGATTTCAGCACCGGGTATCGGAAATTTACGGAATAAAAGAGAGGTTGATTTTTCAAGCATATTGTGTTATTTTTGAATTGTAACCTAAAATAAGTTACAATTCAAATATTAAATGCCATGAAAAATTATATAGAAAAATGTTTAAGACGAAATGTTACAATAAAAGAAAATAAAGGAATATTGCAAAACCTTCCATTGCGGTATATGGGAAGCTATAATTTGTATACGGTATCCGCAGACGGTGTAAAATGGGGGCTGATGCAGCCGAAAATGGAGCTGCGTCTGAATACGTTAAGACATGACTGGCAGCAGATACAAAAAGTGTCCGGTTTTCCCTGTGCATTCTATTTTCTCAGACTTGGCTATTACACAAAAGAGAGCATGATGGATGAAGGAATTCCGTTTATTGTTGAAAACAGACAAATGTTCCTCCCGTTTCTTGGAATGCTGCTTTCAGAAAAAGAAAATCGGGTGCTGAAACCTGTTCGAATGATTTCTTTTCTGACCCAAAAGCTTTTACTCTGCGCTCTGTATGAAAAATGGCAGGATATGAATGTTACAAAAATAGCGGAAAAACTGGGCGTCACAAAAACGTCTGTGAGCCGTTGTTTTGATGAGATGGAGTTTTTGGATATTCCTGTGCTTCATATGAAAGGAAAAAGCAGAAAAATAGAAGTTACCGGCGAAGGAAAAGAACTGTGGGAGAAGATACGTCCTGTTTTGCGGAATCCCGTAATCACAAAGTATGAACTGGCCGAGGACATTACGCTCTCAAACAAAGCTGGGATTACTGCGCTTTGCGAATATTCCGGGTTAGCGGATAATTTGTATCCTACTTATGGGATCACAAAAAAGAATCTAAAAGAAACAAACATAAAATCATTCCGGCAAATTTCCGGCGGTGAGGAGATCGGCTGTATCGTATTGGAACTTGGATATTTTATTGATGATATAAAAAAAGGTATTCAGGATCCACTCAGTGTATGGCTGTCTCTATCGGAAGAAGAAAAGCAGGATGAAAGGATCGCGAAGTCAATTGATGAAATGCTGAGGGAGTATGTATGGTAAAAGGGCTTGATGTATTCAGAGAATATTTCGCCGGTTTTGAAGATCAGTATGTTTTGATCGGCGGGGCGGCCTGTGATATTCTGTTCGCCAGTAGTGCCGGGCAGTTTCGGGCAACCAGAGATCTGGATATCGTATTGATCATAGAGTCTCTGACAAAAGCGTTTGGAGAACGGCTCTGGGAATTTATTAAATCGGGAAATTATCAAAACAAAGTTTCCGGGAAGGGATTGCCGCAGTTTTATCGCTTTGATAAGCCAACGGAATCTGCATATCCTAAAATGATTGAGTTATTTTCCAGAAGCGGTTTTCCTTTAAAAGAACAGAATGGAATAACCTCGATTCATGTGGACGATGCTGTGTCAAGCCTTTCTGCAATTCTTCTTGACGAAGATTATTATCAGCTGTTGCTGAATGGCAGAACAGTGGAAAATGGGCTTTCCGTTTTAAAACCGGAATACCTGATCCTGTTTAAAGCAAAAGCGTATCTGGATTTGAAAGAGAGAAAAGAGCGCGGGGAAAGTATAGATTCTTATGCTGTCAAGAAGCATAAAAATGATATTCTGCGTATTACAGCGGAACTTTTTCTCCAGAAGACAGATATCCTTCCGGAAAAAGTGCACAGGGATTTCCAGGAGTTTCTCAAAGATCTGGAAATGGCAGCGTTTGACTATAATCTGTTGAAAAACTATGGATTGCATCACAAAGATGTGGTTGAAAGGCTCAGGTCAACGGTTCTGGTTTAGAAAAGTTTTCCACATAGTTTACATAATAATATTATGTAAACTATGCGGAATTTACCGAATATCAACAGACATTTTTAAGGCCTACGCCTCCCTCAGATGCACCGCGCTGGCAGCCCTGCGGCGCCGGTCCTCATCCATGGCCGCATAATGCTTTCGTGTGGTGTTGACATCCTTGTGGCCGAGGACATCCGCCACCAGGTAAATATCGCCGGTTTCTTTGTATAATGTGGTGCCGTAGGTGCTGCGGAGCTTGTGCGGCGTGATTTTCTTGGTGGTTGTGATTTCGCGGGCATATTTTTTGACCATGTTTTCCACGGCCTGCACGCCGATGCGGCGGCGCTGGGTAGAGTAGAAGAGGGCGTTCTCATGGCCGGCCACCGGGGTGATGGAATCGCGCACCTCAAGATAATCCAGCAGGGCTTTTTCGACTTCTTCACCGAAATAAACAATCATCTCCGAGCCTCCTTTGCGGACGACGCGGATGCCGTTGTTTTTGAAATCAATGTCGTTTACGTCCAGGCCGACGCATTCCGAGACACGGATGCCGGTGCCGAGCAGGAGCGTGACAATCGCCAGATCACGGTATTTGGTCTTGTCATAATAGACTTTTTTCTGACCGGTCAGCGTGTCGCCGCAGTGTTCGATATAATCGAGCAGTTCAGCCGTTTCATCGGCATCGAGACGGATAATTTCCTTGTCGTGCAGCTTCGGCATGTCCACCAGCAGCGTTGGGTTGGTCTTGATTTGCTCACGCTTGTAATAATAGGCGTAAAAGCTGCGCAGAGCGGACATTTTGCGTTTCAGGCCGCGTTCTCCGTTTGTTAAAGTTTTGTCATCATTGGAATAGACTTTCAGATATTCCTGATATTCCTCAATATCGACGGCCTGCATTTTGTCCAGCACATCGACCGTGATTTCTGAGACGTCTTTACCGCGAAACGCCGGATTTTCCGATAAGATAAACTGGAAAAAAATGCGGATATCGTAGGCATAGGAAATTCGCGTGCGTGTGCTGGTGGTCGGCTCGATGGCCCGGAAATAATCCCTGGCAAACGGCGGCAATGTTTTTAAAACTTCACGCAGCCGCAATACGTTGTCGATGTTGACCTGTTCGTGGTAAGTGAGATTTTTGTCCATACGTTTTTACCCCTTATAATTTGATTTGCTTAAATCCGTATAGCTTTTAAATTTATATAGCTTTTAAATTCGTATAGCTTTTAAATTCGTATAATTTTTGAATTCGTATAGCTATATCCATGACTTTGCTAAAAAATCCCTTTAAAATCGCCTGCGATCTATTTGAAAAACATGTGTTTGTCGTATAGATGTATCATGGAAAATATACCACTCTTATCCTTATTTGTCAATAAGATAATTTGATCAGGAAATTTTCATCAATATTTATAATTTATAAGCCATTGCAATTCAAAAAAAGAAACTGCCTGCGGAAATTATTTTCAGGTACGGCACACCTGTTAATTATCCGCTGGCAGTTTCATTATTGTTTTTTGTCCTATAAGTTTTATCCGATAAGTCTTATTTGATAAATCTTATTCTATAGAGTCTTATCAATAAAGTCTTATCAATAAAGTCTTACCAATAAAGAGCCTTATTTATAAATCTGTGTTCATTGTATCCTGTCTGTCCTTTCCTATTCAGCCTCATTTGATGTCAAGCGTATACGGAATGGTATACAGGAGGTTCCCGCCTGCAACGTCATAGAATGATACGTTGAAGCTGGTCTTGCCGGAAGCATTCAGTGTCGCATTGAAGCTGCCGGACGCGCTGAACTCTCCCATGTCGAAGGAAACCATTGCCGGGTCTGCGCCTTCGATGCAGGCGTAGGTCGCGGCTGTGCCGTCCATCATGATCTGGCCGGTGACTGTGCTTCCTGCGGTCAGGTTGGTTTTGTCAACGCTGAAACCGTATTCCGATGTGTGAATGGTCCATGCGGCCGGATCGGAAACGGCTGCGGAATGAATGGCTCCGTCTGCCGTCATGAACGCGTCATCGGACAGCGTCACAGAATAGTCGGAGGACTGAGCCAGCGGCGTGCTCAGATGAATCACCGCTTTGCACCCTTCCGTCCATCCAAGCACCGCCAGCTCTTCCGCTTCCAGCGGAACAATCGAAACCTTTGCCGCATCCTGCTGCATACTGATGGTCTCGGAGGTCGGGCCGCTGACGGTGAGTGTGCCGGTACCGGTCATAATATCCGATCTCTGGAAACTGATTGTGAGCTCATTCAGGCCTGCATCGGAAACCGGAACGGCGTTGCTGCCTGTGGTGGACGGAGCAAAGGCCATATCCGATGCCGCGATTACGGCCGGCTCTATCTGCTCCGGGGTTGTTTCTGCGGGAGCTGCTTCCGTCGGAGCTGCTTCTGTCATCTCCTGCATCTCTGCCGGAGTTCCCTCCGAGCCGCTCGTCTCCTCCGGATTTGCTGTTTCCGGTGCGGGCGTTTCCGGATTTACCATGTCCTCCGGGGCTGCCGGTTCACCCGAATCGGCCGGCTGTCCCTGCATGACCTCTCCTCCTGCGGTCTCAAGTGCGGGTGCAGCCTCCGTTGCAGGCTGGCTTTCCGGATAGACTTCAATCACAGGCTCTGTCTCTGATGCCGCAGTCTCAGGAGTTGTCGTTTCGGGAGCTGTTGTTTCGGGAGCCATTGTCTCCGGCGTTGTAGTTTCTGGTGCAGCCGTTTCCGACGCTGTGGTTTCCGGAGCCGTTGTCTCGGGAGCGATTGTCTCTGGTGCCGCAGTCTCAGGAGCTGTCGTTTCGGGAGCTGCAGTCTCCGGAGCGGTATTGTCCGGTGTGTCCGTATAAGAATCCGTGCTGGTGATGATGATATCTCCTGCCGTCTCGCTCTGCGCGGGCGCTTCGGTCTGCTCCGGGAGCACGGTGTCGTCGGTCGCGTCAAAATTTGCGTCTCCGAGCGCGGAATCGTCGGTCATATTCAGGATGCTGTCCGGGGACAGCGTTTCCGGCGTTTCGGTCTCGGTTTCGGTCTGCTGCGGCACGTCAGTCGCCGCTGTGCCGCCCGTGTTTACCGCCGCATCGGGAGCCGGCGTTTCCAGCGCCTGAGTTTCCGGTGCCTGGGTTTCCGGCGTCTGATTCAGCAGCGTGTCCATATTGTCTTCCACGCGCTCAAGCGTTGTCTTCATGTCCTCGTAATTGTAGTCCTGCTCTGCGATCTTTTCCATCAGATCTACGAGCAGCGCATGATCCTCATCGGAAAGGTAGATATTCTCCTGCGCGGACACTTCGTTGACGACGACGTCGATGTCGTTGCGCTCTATGACGTTGTCCTGAATTACCTGCATTTTGCTCTCATTGACGAGATCGGTGGCCTCCGCCTGGCCGATGCTGCCGGCCAGCGTGGTCGTCGTGATCAGCTCCTGTGTGGCTACTTCTTTTTTCTGCGAATCGAGCTGGATGCCGGCCGCAGATTCATATGCCATCAGGATGCCGGTCAGCGCGCCCGTACCGGACACTTCAAACGGGGCCGCCGCCAGCACGTCGCAGTTGACGACGCCGGAGGTAGACAGGGTGGTCGCGATCATATTGCTGGTCACCCAGGAAAGGTTCGCGGTCTTTACCTGGATGCCGCCGCTGGTGGTCGGGTTGACCAGTGCACAGCTGTAGGTATGGGTGCCGATCTGCTCCAGAGGCACGTAGGCGCCGAGGTGATCGCGCTCGTCCTGATTGGTAATGGTAAGCGTCGTCAGGCTCTGACCGGCCACGCCGAAATAGCGGAGAATCGCCTGCCGCTGGTCTTCTGTCAGGTCGGCTCCCAGTGTGACAACCTTCTGCCCGTCCGCCAGCACGGCCATGGAGGGAATGGACGCTGCTGCCAGGCAGACGACGCTCATAAACACTGCAAGGAATGTCTTTTTCATATGCATATATCCTCTCTTTCTCCCTGAATTATCAGGATTTCCTGTTCGTTTTGGTACAGTATACCACGTTGAAAATGTGAATACAAGAAAACAAAATATAGGGATTTATTAACCTTTTCCTAAGAAATATATTTTTGAATTGCCAAAAACAAGTTCATGTGTTCTCAGAAAAAATGAGAAGATTGTTCCTCAGCAGTGAACAAAGCGAAAATCCCGGGCGAACTCCGGGATTTTCTGTCTTAATCATTCATGGTATAATGCGGAAGTCGAACAACAATCGCTCTCTCTTATCGAGTTCTCCAATCTTGCGGGTAAAATCACTTTTCTCAAGCCTCAGCACTTTGCGAATCCTTATGCTGGTCGGCTTGGACAGGCCTGCTTCCTTCCAATATTTAACGCGGTATTCTTCCTGGTTATCACCTCTGTCAGTGCCGGTCATCTTGTAGGCAATAATATAGCACTGGTCGTTCCATATCATAACCGGGCGTTCTTTCACTCCATCGGTGTCCTCAAACTTCACTTTCACCATCCAGATTTCATATCGATTCATCGTCCCAGTCCTTCGGTAATACAAGCAGTCCGTCTGCGTCCCGGTATCCTATGAAGTCTTCGTCTTTGAATTGTTTCGTCTCTTGGCCGAGATCACCGTAATCAGCAAAATAATTTCGGATCGTTTCAAGAGGAATTTCGATGTTAGATTGATTTGGACGGTACACCTGATCCCAGGGTGAGCCGACGGCATGTGTCTTGTTTCGCAATGTGCTTGCTGTATATTTTCCGTATTTTCGGGCAACGTTAAACAAAATGTCTTCTTCTTCCGGGGTTATTTGGGAAATTGAATTCTGATCATAATCTTTGATCGGGCTGTCTCCATACCCCTTGTACGCACGGTACACTGCCGGAACGACAGGGCCGTGATCCCACGCTTCGATCTTGTCATCAAAAAGCGGTTTCCCGAATTTGTTCAGATAATGCCCCTGGGCGTAATAGAGCAGCTTGTTTATCTTCATGTTCGTAAGATCATCGAAAGCGTCACTCATGATATAGATCATATAGTTTGCAACTGTCCTTGCGTCCATATTAAGCAGCTCCTTTCTTTCAAACAAATTTCAATTTGTTACGATATTATTATACTTCACATTTTCGGGATACGCAATAAAAACTATGGCTCTATGATGACAACACCGAACGGGTTCACATAGATTCTTACGGAAAACATTTGTTTGCTTTTTTGATATGCCTGTGTTATACTAAAGGAAACATACGTACGGGACGGGTCTTCGACACTTGTAACTGAATAAAATCCCCGCAATCCGCAGAAATGCGGTATTTTTTTGTCAAATTTCT
>CANRIG010000024.1 GCA_947630595.1 uncultured Lachnospiraceae bacterium
TGAGACGCCTCCGCGGAGAAATCAAGCTTAAAAAAGCCTGAATCTTGGCGGAGTTGTCTCATCTTCGTTTGTCAGGGAAAAAATCGGTATTAACCGACAGCCCCATTTTCAAAATTTGAGTTGCCTGCCGGAGAAATGTAGGTATAATAAAAGATAAGCGGAATAACACAGTGCCGCCGTATTAAAATTGGTGCAAAACGAAAAGACCTATATATTAGAGGCAGTTTTCAGAGCCTGCACGGGGTCATATCTCGCAGGAGGCGTGATCTTGTGCGGTATCTGGGAGGAGGAATAAGATGGATATGAAGATCAGGCCGAGAAGGCTTCGCTATGGAGAAACGCTGAGAAAGATGGTGCGCGAGACGCGCATGGACGCGTCTTCTTTGATTTATCCGATGTTTGTGCGGGAGGGAAACGGCATCCGCGAGGAGATTCCGACGATGCCCGGCCAGTACCGCTACAGCATCGATACGATGGAAAAAAAGCTGGAGGAGTTGTTGGATGCAGGCGTGTCGAGCGTAATGTTTTTCGGGATTCCCGGTTACAAGGATGAGGTCGGAAGCGGCGCCTACGCTGCGGACGGCATCGTGCAGCGGGCGGTGGCCCGGGCGCGCAGGGAATTTCCGGAGCTATATCTGATCACGGACGTCTGCATGTGCGAATATACCTCGCACGGGCACTGCGGCGTGCTCTGCGGACATGACGTGGACAACGACGCGACGCTGGAGCTGTTGGCAAAGACGGCGCTTTCCCATGTGCAGGCCGGGGCCGATATGGTGGCACCGTCCGATATGATGGACGGGCGGGTGGCGGCCATCCGCACCGCGCTCGACGCGGCCGGACACATCAACACGCCGATCATGTCCTATGCCGTCAAGTATGCGTCCGCGTTTTACGGCCCCTTCCGCGACGCGGCCGGCTCCGCCCCGGCGTTCGGCGACCGCAGAAGCTACCAGATGGACTATCACAACAGCCGCGAGGGCATCAAGGAAGCGCTGCTTGACGTGCAGGAGGGCGCGGACATCATCATGGTGAAGCCGGCGATGTCCTACCTCGACATGGTGGCAAAGATCAAAGAAGCCGTGCACGTTCCGGTGGCTTCCTACAGCGTCAGCGGCGAGTACGCGATGATCAAAGCCGGCGCGCAGCTCGGTTATATCGATGAGGAAAAAATTATCTGTGAAACGGCGGCGGCCGCGTTCCGCGCAGGATGTGACATTTACCTGACGTATTACGCGCCGGAGATCGCGCGTTTTATCGCGGAAGGCCGGATCGGCTGAGAACAGGCTTTAAATGAAAAAGTTCTGAGCTGAAAGAAGCCATATATTATTCTATGGAAGAAAGAGGACGACAGCGATGACAAAATCTGAGGCCCTGTTTGAACGGGCTTGCAAGGTAATTCCGGGCGGCGTGAACAGTCCGGTGCGTGCGTTCGGTTCTGTCGGGGGTACGCCGCGCATGATTGCTTCCGCCGACGGTTCGCATATGACGGATGAGGACGGCAATACATATCTGGATTTTGTCGGTTCCTGGGGACCGATGATTCTCGGACATAACCACCCGGCGGTGCGCGAGGCCGTGATCAAGGCCTGTGAGAAAGGGCTGAGCTACGGCGCGGCGACGGCGCGCGAGGTGGAGATGGCGGAGCTGATCTGCAGCGCAATCCCCAACCTCGACATGGTGCGGATGGTAAACTCCGGGACGGAGGCGGTGATGAGCGCCATCCGTGCGGCGCGCGGCTACACGGGCCGGGACAAAATCGTAAAATTCATGGGCTGCTATCACGGACATTCCGACGCACTCCTGGTGCAGGCCGGCTCCGGCGTGATGACGGCCGGTATTCCGGACAGCGCCGGCGTTCCCGCGGGATGCACGAAGGACACGCTGTCCGCGATTTACAATGATGCCGCTTCCGTGGAGCAGCTGTTTGAGCAATTTCCGGAAGAGATTGCGGCGGTGATCGTGGAGCCGGTCGGCGCCAACATGGGCGTCGTTCCGCCGCAGCCGGGCTTTCTGGAGGCTCTGCGCAGCCTCTGCACCAGATACGGCGCGGTGCTGATTTTTGACGAAGTGATTACCGGATTCCGGCTGAGCTTTGCCGGCGCACAGGGCTATTACGGGATCGACGCGGACCTTGTGACTTACGGAAAAATCATCGGCGCAGGCATGCCGGTCGGCGCTTACGGCGGCAGGCGGGAGATTATGCAGAAGGTGGCTCCGGCGGGGCCGGTCTATCAGGCCGGGACGCTGAGCGGCAATCCGGTGGCAATGGCGGCCGGGCTTGCGCAGCTTCGGGTTCTGCGGGACGATCCGCAGTTTTACGAGCGGCTGAATGCGAAGGGCGACTGGTTCTTCGGCGAGATCAGAAAAATTGTGGCGGATTCCGGAGTGAAGGCGCAGGTAAATTCCTGCGGTTCGCTCGGCTGCATCTTTTTTACCGGGACGCCGGTGCATAATTATGAGACGGCAAAGACCTCGGACACCAGACAGTACGCCGCGTACTTCCGTTACATGCTTGCGCACGGCATTTATCTGGCACCGGCGCAGTTCGAGGCGATGTTCCTCTCGGCCACGCACACGCGGGAGGAGCTTTCCGGTGCGCTTGAGACGATACGCGGTTTCTGCAGTGAGCAGCAGGCGTGACAGCTGCAGTGCAAAGGCTCTGCGGCAGCAGGTATAAAGCTGCATAAGGACAGGATGTGACAGGAAATGATGCATCTCATTACCGGCGGCAGCGGCAGCGGCAAGTCCGCGTATGCGGAAACGCAGGTGCTGGCTGCGGGCGAGGGCCGGAGAATTTATATTGCGACCATGATTCCCCGCGGGGAGGAAGGGCGGCAGCGTGTCAGCCGACACAGGCTGCTGCGCGCGGAAAAACAATTTGAGACAATCGAGTGCTATACCGGCCTGCAGGCGCTGACACTGCCGGAGTGTGGAACTGTGCTGCTGGAGTGCATGTCAAATCTGGTGGCGAACGAGATGTTTGAGCCGGAGGGAGCCGGTGCCCACACCGTCGAAGCGGTGCTGGAGGGCGTGCGGATGCTGAAGCGGCAGGCCCGGCACCTGTTTCTGGTGACCAACGAAGTATTCTCGGACGGGATTGCCTATGATGAGGAAACGATGCGCTATCTCGCTTATCTGGGAGAGGTGAACTGCGCCCTGGCGGAGATGGCCGATACGGTGACGGAGGTCGTGTACGGGCTTCCGCAGAGAATCAAAGGAGACGGCAGCGAATGAACACAATGAGACGGCTGTGGAGCAGCCTGAATATCGCCTTTTCGATGTATTCCCGGCTTCCCGCTGCACAGTGCGACTGGTCGGAACAAAATATGCAGTATGTGATGTGTTTCTTTCCCTGGGTCGGCGCTGTGATCGGCGTTCTGTCTCTGGGCTGGGCCCTGCTGGCGGAGCGGCTCGGCGTGCATGCGCCGCTACGCAATGTGGTGCTGATGCTGATTCCGGTGACCGTCAGCGGCGGGATTCACCTCGACGGACTGCTTGACACCGCGGATGCGATGAGTTCCTGGCGGCCGCGCGAAAAGCGCCTGGAGATTCTCAAGGATTCTCATGCCGGGGCGTTTGCAGTCATTGCCTGCACGGCTTATTTTTTCCTGCTGTATGCGGTGATCGACATGGTGCAGGGAGAGATGGTGTATGTTTATGCATTCACCTTTGTGGTGTCCCGTTCCCTGAGCGGATTTTCGGTGGTGACGTTCCCCAAAGCGACGGCGGACGGAACGGTGGCCGGGTTTTCGCGAAACGCGCAGACCCGCATCATTCAGGGGACGGCAGGGATTTACCTTGTCCTTTGCGCCGCCGCCATGGCGGTTTTGCAGCCGTGGTATGCGCTGGCGGCGTTTGCGGGCGCGTTTCTGACTTTTTTCTGGTATTACCGGATGGCGATGAAGCAGTTCGGAGGCATTAACGGCGATCTGGCCGGCTGTTTTCTGTCGGTGTGTGAGCTGGTGATGCCGCTGATGATGGCGGCGGCGAGTTTGCTGCCGTTCTGAGAAGCAGCTGTTTTGATTGCCAATTCTGCCGGATTGTTTCGGCTGCCAGACTTGAATTTAAGACTGTTTCGGTGCATAATATCGGTAGCGCAGTCTATGCGGTATTTGGAACATTTGCAGGGAGGGCTGCATAATTATGAAGCTGATTATCGGCGGCGCGTATCAGGGCAAGCTGGCCTATGCAAAAAAGAAATTCCAGGCGGAAGACGGCTGGGCGGACGGCCGGACCTGCGACATGGATGCGGTCTGGACCTGCCGGGGCATGGATCATTTTCACGAATATACACGGCGGTTGCTGGAAACTTTGGACGGCGATGCCGGTTCGCTTTCCAGATCAGCTGCGCTGCCAATTGAGCCGCATCGGTATGCTTTGACCCCGGAGGCGATGGAACAGTGGGCCGCGCAGTTTGCGGCGGAGCTTGCGAAACGGAATCCGCAGATTCTGGTGGTTTCCAATGAACTGGGCTGCGGCGTGGTGCCGCTGGACAGGACAGACCGGCTCTGGCGCGAGCTGACCGGGCGAATCTGTACCTGCCTTGCGCAGCAGGCGGACGAGGTGGTGCGCGTGACGTGCGGGATCGGCCTGCGGCTGAAATAAAAGGAGCGCTCATGCATTTTCCTCTTTTTGTCGATTTATCGGAGAAAAAAATTCTGGTAGCTGGGGCCGGAACGATCGCTGCGCGCCGGGTACGCGTGCTGTGCGGCTTTGCCGGAACGATCACCGTGGTCGCGCCGGAGGTGAGCCAGGAGTTTTCAGCCCTGCTTGCGGAGAAGTCAGGGCCTGCAGCGCCGCATGACGGCGGGTCTTTTGCGGCGGAAAGCGGTACGCAGCTTGTCCTGCACAGGCGTCCGTTTGTGCCGGAGGATTTGTCCGGCGCGGATCTGGTGCTGGCGGCGACAAACGACACAGAGCTGAACCGGTGGATTGCGGAGCTTTGCCGGGCGCGGGGGATTCCCGTGAATAACTGCAGCGACCAGGGCATGTGCGATTTTCAGTTTCCTTCTATTATAGAAGAAGACGGCGTTGTGATCGGCATCAACGCGTCGGGGAAAAATCACAGCCGGGTGAAAGAGACGCGGCGGCGGCTGGAACGTGCGCTGAACCGCGGGGACGCGGCAGGAAAATATGGAGATTGAAATCCGCTTTAAAGTGACGAATGACGGGCGGACAGGAATATATTATTTTGAAATGGAAGAAAAATATCAAATGCGATATTGCATTTTTATAAATGAAAGAAAAATATCAAATGTGATATTATATTTTTATAAATGAAAGAAAAATATCAAATGTGATATTTCGTTTTTATAAATTTGGCAGTTTGCAACACGAAGGAGAACGCAATGTGGAACAGATGCATGGGTTCGCTGCTGGCGGTGGTCGTCGGTTTTTTTGCGGATATGATTTTTGGTGATCCCGACACGGCGCTGCATCCGATCTGCCTGATCGGCAGATTGATTGCGCGGCTGGAGCGCGCGCTGCGCCGGCTGTTTCCGGCCACGGAGCGCGGGGAGCTCTGCGCCGGCGGCGTGCTGGCTGTGCTGGTGATCCTGATCTCGGCTGGTATTCCGGGATTTCTGCTGTTTGCGGCCTACCGCCTGTCGTTCTGGCTGGGCGCTGCGGTGGAAGCGGTGATGTGCTTTTTTATTTTTGCCGTGAAATCCCTGAAATCGGAGAGCGCCAATGTGGCCAGGGCGCTGCGGGAGGAAGGCCTTGAGGCCGGGCGGAGCGCGGTGGCGCGCATCGTGGGCCGTGATACGCAGGCTCTGTCGGAGCGCGGCGTCGTCAAGGCTGCGGTGGAGACGGTGGCGGAAAATTTTTCCGACGGCGTGTTTGCGCCCATGCTGTACCTGATGCTTGGCGGCGGCACGCTGGGGTTTGCCTACAAGAGCATCAACACCATGGACTCGATGATCGGCTACAAAAACGACCGCTACCTGTATTTCGGCAGGTTGGCGGCCCGCCTGGATGATATCGCCAACTACGTGCCGTCGCGGCTGGCCGCGCTTTTCCTGATTGCGGCGTCGGGGCTGTGCGGGCAGGACGCGCGCGCGGCCTGGAAAATCTGGCGGCGCGACCGCAGAAATCATGCCAGCCCCAATTCCGCGCAGACCGAGGCGGCGGCGGCCGGGGCTCTGCATGTGCAGCTGGCGGGTGATGCATATTATTTTGGAAAGCTGTATAAAAAGCCGTTTATCGGCGACGATATCCGGCCCGTGGAGACAGAGGACATCGCCCGTATGAACCGGATGATGGTGACGGCGTCGGCGCTTTCGCTGGCAGTGCTGGTGCTGGTAAAGCTGCTGCTGTGCGCGCTGCTGCGGTAAGTTTGTGAATACTGTTTATCATTGCGCTAAATGTGTGGCTGCGGCGCAGTTTACGCATATGGAGATGACGGAATGCGGGCGGCCGGCGCATACCGGTGCATAAATTATCTGAATTTGGAAAGGAACCGCTATGCTTCACAAACATGGAGGAGACATCTACGAGGGCCGGGTGCAGACCGATTTCTCGGCGAATATCAATTTTCGGGGCATGCCGTCGTCCGTGCGGGCGGCGGCGGAGCGGGCGGTAAGCGCTTCGGTTCATTATCCCGACCCGGAGTGCCGGGCGCTGCGCGCCGCGCTGGCAAAGCGTGAAAATGCGCTGCTGCTGCAGACGAAACCGGAAAAACGGCTGCGCCCGGACAACGAGGACGCGGCGAAAAGACCGGCTGCCGGCGGCAGCGAGCCAGCGAAGCCTCAAAATATTGCGGCAACGCAAATCGCCGCGGAACAGATCATCTGCGGGAACGGGGCGGCGGAGCTGATGTTTGCGCTGGCGGCGGCGCGAAAGCCGCGGCGGGCGCTGCTGGCTGTGCCTTCCTTTTTTGAATACGAGCAGGCGCTGATGGCGTTCGGCTGCGGGACGGAGCATTTTGTGCTGTGCAAAGAACGGGATTTTGCGCTGGATGATGCTTTCTTTGCCGCGCTGCAGGGCGAATCCGGCGCGGCCTGCGACATCGTGGTACTGGGCAATCCGAACAACCCGAACGGCCGGCTGATTGACGCCGCGCTTCTGGAAAAGCTGATCTGCCTGTGCCGGAAGCGGGGAGTTCTGCTGGTGCTGGATGAGAGCTTTTATGACTTTCTGGACGAGGAGGCCGCGAAGCGGACTTTCTCAGGAGTATGCGAAGTGCAAAGCTGTCCGCAGCTTTTTATAATGAAGTCGTTCACCAAGATGTACGGCATGCCGGGACTGCGCTTCGGTTACGGCATTTGCAGCGACCGGGGCCTGCTGGAGCGGATGCGTGAGGTGCTGCAGCCGTGGAATGTGTCGGTTCCGGCGCAGGCGGCCGGATGCGCGGCGGCCGGGGAGCTGGAGTTTGCGCGTGAGACGGCGCGGCAGATTTCGGCAAACCGCAGGCAGCTGTGGCAGCGGATGGAGGAGGCCGGTTACCGGGTGTTTCACTCGGACGCCAATTTTCTGCTGTTTGAGGGGCCGGAGGGCCTGCAGGAATACTGCCGGTCGCGCGGCTTCTTGATTCGGGACTGCAGCAATTATCCGGGACTGCAAAAAGGCTTCTTCCGCGTCTGCGTGCGCGGCGAACAGGAGAACGCGGCGCTGATGCAGGCGCTGCGGGACGCGCGAAAGAGCCTGCAGGAAATCAAGTGCTGAAAACTGGGAGGTATCTGGCATGGCAAAGGCAATCATGGTGCAGGGGACGATGTCGAACGTCGGCAAGAGCGTGATCGCGGCCGGCCTGTGCCGGATTTTCCGGCAGGACGGCTTCCGGGTGGCGCCGTTTAAATCGCAGAATATGGCGCTTAACTCATTCATCACGCGGGAGGGGCTGGAGATGGGCCGGGCCCAGGTGATGCAGGCGGAGGCGGCCGGGGTGGAACCGTCGGTGGCGATGAATCCGATTCTGCTCAAGCCCACCAACGACGTCGGCTCGCAGGTGATCGTGAACGGCGAGGTGCGGGGGACGATGAGCGCCCGCGATTATTTCCGGATGAAAAAATCGCTGGTTCCCGAGATCATGGCGGCTTACCGCAGGCTGGAGGAAGCGTTTGACATCATCGTCATCGAGGGAGCGGGCAGTCCGGCGGAGATCAATCTGAAACAGGACGACATTGTCAATATGGGCATGGCAAAGCTGGCGCACGCGCCGGTGCTGCTGGTCGGCGACATCGACCGGGGCGGCGTTTTTGCCCAGCTTTACGGCACGGTGGCACTTCTGGAGGAGGAAGAAAAAAGGCTGATCAAGGGCCTGATTATCAATAAATTCCGGGGAGACAAGACGATTCTCGACCCGGGCGTGGAGATGCTGGAGCAGCTGACGGGCCTGCCGGTGATCGGTGTGACGCCGTACCTGCACGTGAGCCTGGAGGATGAGGACAGCTTAAGCGAGCGCCTGGAGGGGACGCAGAAGGTGGATTTGATCGACATCGCGGTGATCCGCCTGCCGCGCATCTCTAATTTTACGGATTTTAACGTGTTTGAGGGCATGGAAGGCGTTTCCCTGCGCTACGTGTCGGCGGCGCATCAGCTTGGCCGTCCTGATCTGATGATCCTTCCGGGCACCAAAAATACCATGCGGGATTTGCTGTGGATGCGGCAGAACGGGCTGGAAGCGGCGATTTTGAAGGCTCACCGGGCCGGAAGCGTAGTCTTCGGCGTCTGTGGCGGTTATCAGATGCTTGGAAACAGCATTTCCGACCCGGACGGCGTCGAGGAAGGCGGTTCTATCCGCGGAATGGGCCTGCTGGACGCGGATACGGTTTTTGAGGCGGAGAAAGCGCGCACCCGGGCGGAAGGTCACATATTAAATCCCAGGGGTATTTTAAAGCCGCTCGCCGGTGCGGCGGTGACGGGCTATGAGATTCACATGGGCCGGACTGTGGTGCACGGGGACGTGCAGCCGCTGACGGAAATCACGGACATCATCACCGGGGAGCGGAAGCAGGAGGGCGCCTGCGGCGAGCGCGTGTACGGCTCCTACCTGCACGGTATTTTTGACAGCCGGGAAATTGTGTCCGGCGTTGTGCGGGCGCTGGCGGAGGAAAAGGGAATTTCCGGCGAAATGGAGATGACCGTGGACTTTGCCGCGTTTAAGGAGACGCAGTACGATCTGCTGGCGGCCGGCCTGCGGGAGCATCTGGATATGAAGCGGATTTACCGGGTGTTGGAGGAAGGCGCGTGACCTTTTTGCGGTGGGATGTGGTGTAATATGCGGTGAAAAATGCAGCAGGGTATTATCGGAGTATAGAGAACCATGTGATGTGCAGTTGGAATATGGCAGAAAATGCAGCGGGAAATAAGCGTGTGCTGTGCGGATTTGAAAGAAAAGTGAGGGGACCAGGATGAACGAGAAGACAAATGTGACTCTGGCAGATATTGAGCGGCTGGGGCCGATGGACATCGAGCGGCGCAGCTTTGAACTGATTTCAGAGGAAGCGGCCGGGCGGATTCCGGAGGATGAGCGGGCGATGATCATCAAACGCGTGATTCACACGTCGGCGGATTTTGATTATATTGACAATCTCTGTTTTTCGGAGCGGGCGGTCAGCCGCGCGCAGGAAGCGCTGCGCGGCGGGGCATGGATTGTGACGGACACGACGATGGCCCTTTCCGGAATCAATAAGAGAAGTCTGGCGTTGACCGGAGCGGAGGCGCGCTGCTTTATCGGCGATGAGGATGTGGCGCAGGAGGCAAAGCGACTTGGCGTCACCAGAGCCTCCGTCTGTGTGGACAAGGCGGCGCGTCTCGGCAGGCCGCTGATCTACGCGGTCGGAAATGCGCCGACGGCGCTGATCCGGCTGTATGAGCTGATTCAGGCGGGCAGCTTCCGGCCGGAGCTGGTCATCGGCGTGCCGGTCGGTTTTGTCAATGTGGTGCAGTCCAAGGAGCTGATTATGCAGACCGATGTGCCTTACATTGTAGCGCGCGGGCGAAAGGGCGGCAGCAATGTGGCGGCGGCCATCTGCAACGCGCTGCTGTATCAGCTCGACGGCAGCAGGGCGTGAGAGGAGGACGCGCATGCATGTGTATCTGATCCGCCACGGCAGCACGGCGGGCAATCTGCAGCGCCGCTACGTGGGCGTGACGGACGAAGAACTGACCGAAGACGCGGTGCAGGAACTGCGTCTGGCGCGCACCCGTTATCCGGTTCCGGACTGTGTGTTCGCAAGCCCGATGAGGCGGTGCCTGCAGACTGCGCAGCTGCTGTTCCCGGAAACGCCTGCGGTAACGCTGGAGGGGCTGCGGGAATGTGATTTCGGCGATTTTGAGTATAAAAACTATCAGGAACTGCAGGGTGATGCGCGCTATCAGGCATGGATTGACAGCGGCGGCGCGGCGGCGTTCCCGGGCGGCGAGAGCCGGGAAAATTTCGCAGACCGGTGCTGCGCGGCCTTTGTAGAGGGCTGCCGGGAGGCGCTTGAGCAGCGCTGTGCGTCCGCGGCCTTTGTGGTGCACGGCGGCACAATCATGGCGGTGCTGGATCGTTTCTCCGACCCGCACAGGGATTATTTTGACTGGCAGACGGAAAACGGAGCCGGTTTTTCCGCGGAACTGGTGTGTGAGGCGGATGTTTCCGGGAGTTTGGCTGCGGAGTCTGATGGAGTCCGGGGTGAAGACTGCCGCGAAAGCGTGTATTCGCGATTCACGGAGATAGCAGAGTCGGATGGAGGTAGCTACGAAGGCATACATTTTCGGCTCACAGATATAAAGATATTGCCGGAAAGCAGAGATGCGATTGGAATTGAAAATCAATATGTGATGAAACAGAACAAACGGCTGCGCTGCGGCTACACGACCGGAAGCTGCGCCGCGGGAGCCGCAAAGGCGGCTGCGGAGATGCTGCTGTCTGGCCGCATCTGCCGTTTTGCCGATCTGACGACGCCCAGGGGGATTGTCCTGCATCTTCCGGTGCAGGCACAGAAGACTGCAGAACACGCAGCAGAATGCGCGATTCGTAAGTACGGCGGCGACGACCCGGACGCGACAGACGGGCTGCTGATTTATGCGCGGGCTGAGTTTGCAGAGGGTGTTGTCCATGCTGCGGGGACACAAAATAAAAGCGCTGACGGTATGACAGAAAACCGAACGGAAAATATTGTCAGTATAACAGAAAATCAGTCTAAAAACATTGGCGTTATAGCGGAAGAGCGAATAGAAAACATTGGCTGCACGGTGGACAGGCCGCAGGTGTTGATCGAGGGCGGCGAGGGAGTCGGCAGAGTCACGAAGCCGGGGCTGGAACAGCCGGTGGGCGCGGCGGCCATCAACCGGGTGCCGCGGGAGATGATCGCCCGGGAGGTGTCTGCGGTCTGCGAAATGTATGAATATACAGGTGCGCTTCGGATTACCATTTCTGTTCCGGGCGGCCGTGCGGCGGCGCAAAAGACGTTTAACCCGCACATCGGGATCGAAGGCGGCATCTCCATTCTCGGCACCAGCGGGATTGTCGTTCCCATGAGCGAGGAGGCGCTGATTGCCAGCATCCGGCTGGAGATGCAGCAGAAATATGCGTCGGGCGAGCGGAACCTGCTGGTGACGCCGGGCAATTACGGGGCTGATTTTATCCGACGGCGGGAGCTGTCGCAGGCGCTGGACGCGGAGCGTTCGATGAAGTGCAGCAATTATGTGGGAGAGACAGTGGACATGGCGGCGGAGCTCGGCTTCCGCTCGATTCTGTTTGTCGCCCACATCGGAAAGTTTATCAAGGTTTCCGGCGGTATTATGAATACGCATTCCGCCCAGGCGGACTGCCGGGCGGAGTTGATGGCGGCACAAGCGCTGCGGGCCATGCGCAGGCAGGCGGCGGAGCACGAATACGGGAACAAGTTATCGGATGCAGCATTTCAGATGGAAGTAACGGAACGCCTGCTCGACGCCAACACCACGGAGGAAGCGGTAGCCGTGCTGCGGGAGGCCGGAATCCTGGAAATCACGATGGCAGAGATACTGCGGCGGATTCAGTTTCACCTGCAGAAGCGATGCCGCGGCGCCATCCGCACGGAGGTGGTGCTGTTTTCCAGCCGTTTTGGCTATCTGGGGGAAACAGACGGCGCGGAGGAACTGATGGAACGCCTGGCGCAGAAAAACGTGCAGAGCAGCTGATGCAAAGAATGTGATAGAACAGCAGGCGCAAAAGAACATAACAGGGAGAAAAAAGATGAGTCGGAAAGGTGATCAGAACCATGCAGCCGGATATCAGAAGCAGTCCGGAAACGCGCAAAATGGCAGAACTGACAGGAACAGCAGGACTGGAAAAAATAACGGAGCTGTGAAAAGCGGCGCAACTGTAAAAAACAGCGGAAATGAAAAGTACAGAGGCGTTGATTCCGGCCAGCAACCGAAAAACCGGCTGCCGTGCGGGCTGGCCCTGATCATCTGTATCATTGCGCTTCTCTACAGCGGCGCGAATAGTTTTTTTGGCGGCTCGGGGAGCATGCCAGAGCAGCCGGCGGCTTCACAGAGCAGTTCCGTTTCGCAGAATGGTTCTGCTTCAAAAAACAGTTCCGCGCAGCAGGAGAATCCATATACCTTCCGCAATCAGGAACTGCTGGAGGAGCATTTTGAAAAGCACGGCATAGACATGGGCTATGAGGATGAGGCGTCCTATCTGGCGGGCGCCAACCGTGTGATCGCATCGCCCGACGTCCTCCACAAACTGGAGAAGGAGGACGGGGACGACGTGTATTATCTTGAAGAATCCAATGAGTTTGTGATTGTGTCAACGAAAGGCTACATCCGCACGTATTTTTCGCCGGAGGACGGCCTGCGGTATTATGAGCGCCAGTAAGCGTTGCCCACGCCCGGGCAGTCAGCCCATCTCCCCGGCGCTGACGGCGGCCCCGAGAAGTCCGGCGCGGTTGCCGAGCTCTGCTTTCCGCACCAGCACGTGCCGGAAGCTGGGCATGATGCTTTCATACAGCCTGGCCTGAATCTGCTGCAGCACGTACGGCTGCTCCATCACCCCGCCGCCGAGAATCAGACAGGAGGGGTTCATCATGTGCGTGATGGTGACCAGACCATACAGAATTTCCGTGATCCAGTCGTCGATGATCCTGCGGACGGCAGGGTCATTTTTTTGCGCAAAAATCGCCCGGCCATTGTCAAGCGCGGGATCAAGCCGCATCGCCATCCGCACCAGAGCGGTGGTGGAGGCATATTTTTCATAACAGCCGCTGTACATGTCCTCCTGCGGGCAGCGTTCCTCCGGATGGGTGATGATAGCTCCGAATTCTCCGGCGGAGCAGCTGCTTCCGAGATACAGCGCCCCGCCGGTGAACAGCGCTCCGCCGACGCCGGTGCCGTAGGTCAGGCAGGCAAAATCACGCTGCCCGCGTCCGGCGCCGAAATGCGCTTCGGCCACAGCGGCGGAATTGACGTCGTTGATTACCGCGGTGGGGACGCCGAATTCTTCCTCCATGCGCCTGCGGATTTCTGTTCCGGTGTAGCCCGGAATGTTTTTATTGGCGTAAACAATGCGGCCGCGGGCCGGGTCCACCTGACCGGCGGTGCTGATGCCGATGCGGTCGAAAGAATGGTCTTTTGCGTACCGGCGGATGATTTCGACGGCCCGGTTCAGCACGTGCGCGCCTCCGAGGGAGGCCTGCGTGGGATGCTCAGCAGGGGAAACAAGCGTCTGATCCGCGTATACGGCTGATTTGATGGCGGTGCCGCCGATGTCGAGTGTCATAATATTCATGGAAGCAGCTCCTTTCTGAATACGATGTTGCCTGTAAACAGGTCGGTTGTTGCGTGCCGTCTCTATCATATCACGAAATGTCTGTTTATGGAACTGCATTGTTAGAAAATTGCAAAAATTTGAAAGAAATTAAAGTTTTGTATAAATTGCCAAAACTGTTTCCGGAAAGCCGGACAGGATTGCCTTTCTTTCCGGTTTGTGGTAAAGTAAATTTGACTGAAAAGTAGTTTTCACGTTCAAAGGAGAAAGCAAATTTTATGAGAAAAGAAGATTTTTTTGAACAAATTAAGGGCAAGGTGATCGTATCCTGTCAGGCGGTTCCGGGCGAGCCGCTGTACGTCGAGGAAAAGTCCATCATGTATCTGATGGCGCGGGCGGCCAAACAGGCCGGGACGCCGGCAATCCGCACCAGCAGCATCCGGGATGTAATTGCAATCAAGCAGGAGACTGGACTGCCGGTGATCGGGCTGATCAAGGTAAAGTATGAAGGGTTTGAGAGTTATATCACTCCGACGATGAAGGAAGTGGACGAGCTGGCGGCGGCCGGCGCCGATGTGATCGCGCTGGACTGCACGAACCAGAAGCGCGGCGACGGAAAGACGGTCAGCGAATTTATCACGGAAGTGCGCGCGAAATATCCGCAGGCGATTCTGATGGCGGATATCTCCACTTTCGAGGAAGGCGTCAATGCCTGGAAGCTGGGCGTGGATCTCGTGGGGACGACGATGAGCGGCTACACGAGCTATTCGCCGAAGCTGCCGGGACCGGACTACGAACTGATCCGGCGGCTTTCCGAGACGGTCACGGTGCCGGTGATCGGGGAGGGCAGGATACACGAGCCGGCGCAGGCGGTGCAGGCGCTGGAGGCAGGCGCGTTTGCGGTGGTGGTCGGAGGCGCGATTACACGGCCGCTGGAGATTGCGCAGCGCTTTATGCAGGCGGTGGAACAAAGAAACGGGTAACCGATGCGGACTCCTGAAAAGTACTGTTATTTATAGCAAACAGCGAAGAAAGTTTTTGTTTGGGAAGAATCACGGGAGGTCTGCTGTGAGTATCAGGGTAATGATTGCGGACGATGAGGAAAAGGTATGCCAGCTGATTGCGCACTTGGCAGACTGGAAAAGTCTCGACATGGAGCTGGTGGAGATCGCGCACAGCGGCATAGAGGCGATGGAGGTGATTCGCAAATGGCGTCCGGACATCGTGATTACCGATATCCGGATGCCGGGATACAGCGGCCTTGATCTGATCAGAGAGGCAAAAGAGCTTTTGCCGCAGATAGAATTTATCATTATCAGCGGCTACCGCCATTTTGAATACGCGCAGACGGCGCTTCGCTTTGGCGTAAAGGACTATCTGCTTAAACCGATCCGCAAAGACGAACTGAATGCGGCCCTGAACCGTATGCGGGGCGCGTATATGGAACGCAACAAACGCCTGTCCCAGGAAGAAATGTTCCGCATTACACTGCAGAATAATCTGGACCGCCTGCGGACAGGACTTTTTTTGGATATCCTGCTCCGGCGCAGGAGCGTCAGGAATCTGCTGGATATAGAAAGGATAAACAGGCAGTATCATTATCAGTTCCGGCCCGGCTGCTTTCAGATCGTTATGTTGAAAATAGACGGTGTGAGTCCGAAAAGCGTGGTGAGCCAGGAGTTTTTGCAGAAAAAAGTGCTGGCGGCCTTTAACAGCCGGATTCGTGAATACTGCTTTGATTCGGAGATATGTCTTGAGGGCTATACCTGTTATGCCGTTTTGAATTACTCTGAAAAAAATTATAAAACAGTGCGCCGCGTACTGAAACAGATTCTGGATTATCTGCTCATCCAGAACGATATATTTGAGCGCCTGCAGGTGACGGTTGGCTGCGGCAGCGTGGAGCGTGATATCAATAGGATCCGCGAATCCCTGAGGGCAGCGGCGCTGGCTGCGGAGGAGCGAATCCTGAAAGGGACGAACCGGGTGCTCGAGTATGAGAAGGGCGGGGAATCTTCTTTCGCTGAAAGCAGTGCGTTTTTTGAATTTAATCAGCAGATGAAAAACGCGGTGGAAAATCTGGATGAACAGGGTGTACTGGCGTCGATTGACGGACTGCGGGAAAAAATGACGGCCGACGCGGGAAACAGAGGCCATGATATCCTGCAGATGGCCAAGGAAGTCCTGAATGTGTATCTGTTTGCTTCAAAAGAAAATAAGTATCCGCTGCGCATGGAGGAAAATTTTTTTGAAGACTATGCCTTTGCGATTGACAACATGAGCAGTGTCAGTGAGATATTTGCTTATGTGAAACAGGTGATTGGCGGGTCCTTCCGCGAACTGATCCGCGCAAAGCTCCTGGAAGACAACCGTCCCGTCCGCATGGCAAAGCAATTTATCAAAGAAAAGTACGGTTCCCCCATCACGCTGGAAACGGTCAGCGACCAGGTCGGGCTTAACGCAGCATATTTCAGCACGCTGTTTAAAAAGGAAACGGGGCTGACTTTCACGGAGCATCTGCTCAGGACGAGGATCGAGGCCGCGAAAGATATGCTGAAAGACACCAATCTGAGCGTGGCGGCAATCTGCGAAAAGGTAGGCTACAGCGACAACAAGCATTTTTCAAAGACTTTTATGCGGGAAACAGGACTGAGACCAAACCAGTACAGAAAACTGTATTCCTGAGTGCATTGCGATGAAACGTAAGATTTATCTTTCTGAACGAATAAAGTATGCGGTTTTTTTTCTGTGGGCGTCTGCCGGAGTCCTGCCGGTTTTCTGCGTGATTCTGGCGAAGGAAAATGAAACGCTGCGCTGGCTGGCGGCAGCGGCGGCGGTGTTTCTGACGGCGTGGACCTGTCTGGTCTGGCGGATGATCACATGGCCTTATCTGAAGCTGCAAAAGCTATACCGTCTTTACGCGGACGGATATTATCTGGAAAAGATGACCGGCTATGAGGTGCAGATAGACCGCTGCGTGGAGCGCGTCCAGGAGCAGATGACGGCCCGCTTTGACCGGGGAAGACTGCTGTCTCTTTCCAAAAGGCAGGCGGAGTATCTGGCGCTGCAGAATCAGATCAATCCCCATTTTCTTTACAATACGCTGGAAGGCATACGGAGTGAGGCGATCCTGGCTGGGATGGACAGCGTCGCGGAAATGACGGAGGCGCTCGGAACATTTTTCCGCTATACGATTTCCAGGATGGATCATCTGGTGACGCTGGAAGACGAGCTGGCGAATATCGAGAATTATTATTTCATTCAGCAGTATCGCTTTGGCGAGCGTCTCAGCCTGTCGATTGAGTATGAAGACGGGGATATCGAAGCGCTCGAATGTATGATTCCCAAGCTGACGCTGCAGCCGATTGTGGAGAACGCTGTTTATCATGGACTGGAAGAAAAGGTGGGAAAGGGACAGCTGACGATTCGGATTGCGCTGACAGAGAGGTATCTGTCCATCACGGTTTCGGACAACGGCGTGGGAATGGATGCGGAAAAGCTCAGGGAGCTGAACCGCAGACTGAGCATGAGCCCGCTGGAGGAGGAGCAGGCGGCTGCGGAAAGGCGCGAGGGGATTGCGATTGTCAATGTAAACAACCGCATCCGGCTGCTTTTTGGGGAGGAGTACGGACTTTATTTTTACAGTACGCCCGACGTTGGAACGGACGTGGAGATCACTCTGCCGATTCGTAAAGGCAGAGACGCGAAGCCCGGGGAACTGCCGCAGACGGACGGGCGAAGGGACGGACATGAAAGAAGAAATTCTGGGTATGGATCATGTGACGACGGATGATCCGGAGCTGACGAATCTTGATAATATGACGCTGCATATTTTCAAAGGCGAGATTACCGGCCTGCTGCCTGTGAACGAGCAGGGAAGAAAAAAACTGCTTGAAGTGATGTGCCGCAATGTCCCGCTTCACTATGGAAGAGTTTATATTGGCGGCAGGCTCGTCAACAGCCATCTGAAAAGCGACCGCGCTTCAAACCGCGTTTGCGTGATTTCCGGGAAAAACCGCCTGGTGCGCGACCTGACGGTATGCGATAATCTTTTTGTTCTGCGGCGCGGGTTCCGCCAGTATGTGCTGGATCGGTGGATTCTCTGCCAGCAGGCGGAGCGCTTTCTGCGTCAGAGCGGACTGGAAATTGCCCCGGATATGATGGCGGATCAGGCGAATGAGCTGGAGCGGGTCGTTATCGAACTGGTGAGAGCGATTGTACAGCGCGCGGATCTGATTATATTTGACGAGATCAGTTCGTTTCTGAGCGTGCAGGATGTTTTGCGTCTGCATGAGATGATGCGTTTTTATGTGAAAGAGGGCTTCTCTTTTTTGTATCTGGGAAATCATCACGAAGATGTGATTTCCTTCTGCGACCGTGTTCTGGTCATGAAGAACGGGTACATCATAAAGGTGCTCCGGGATAAAGATATGACGGACAGAGAGATTCTGCAGATCGCCGGCTCGGAAGAATATCCGGAATTATATATGCAGCTTGAGCGCATGGCGCCTCTGAAACAGGCGAAAAGCGCATCCGGCGCTCAGGGACCGCCGGCTCTGGAATTCAGGAACGTCAGCAATAACCATCTGCGGCATCTGAGTTTTCAGGTACGGCCGGGAGAGTGCGTCGTGCTGCTGGACCGGGGAATGCTTCCGGCAGGGGAGACGCTTAGCCTTCTGAAAGGGCAAAACGATGCCTGGGAGGGAGAGATAATCTGTGACGGAAAAGTGCTTACAAATAAGAAAAAATTCCGGCTGCCGTGCGAGTCGGCTGCAGTAATTGAGGAATATGCGCATACCTCGATGATTTTTCCGCATATGACGTTTCTGGAGAATCTCTGTATCATGGCGGACCGGAAGCTCAGCAGCGTTTTGCTGCGGAAAAGGATCATGAAAAGCGTGCGCAGGGAGTACGCGGATGTATTCGGAGACGACATCGACGCGACGGATATGCGCAGCGTTTCCAGGGAGAACAAATACGCGCTGGTGTATTACCGTTATGCCATGCTGCGCCCGAAAGTGCTGTTTTGCGTGCGGCCTTTTACCGGCGCCGATATGTATCTGAGACGTCATATTCTGACGCTGATTCAGAAACTGAAACAGAGAGGCATTGCGGTGGTCATTCTGACCACGGCCCTGGCGGATTCGCATTTTGCGGCGGACCGGCTGCTGATACTTGATAAAGGAGAACTGGTATGCGAACTTCACCGGGATGATTTCAAATCCGCATGGAATACGTTGTTTAAAATCTAATCATTATCCCCCTAAACCAAATGAGGCACCCCTGTTTTTCGCCGGACAGGGGTGTTATATTTTTTCTGAATAAAGCGAAAACAGCTGCGGAGGCAGGGGTTCGGCGGCTGAAATTCAGGAGAGGGAAAGGGAATGGAAGAATATATTGTAGAGTTAAAAAATATAACGAAAGCTTTCCCGGGAGTGCTTGCGCTTGACAAGGTACAGTTCAATCTGAAAAGCGGAGAGGTGATGGCGCTGCTCGGCGAGAACGGGGCGGGAAAATCCACTCTGATGAAAATTCTCAGCGGCGTATATTCCAGAGACGCCGGGGAAATGAAAATTTTTGGCCGGGAGGTCGGCGAAATGACGCCCAGGCTTGCGCAGGAGATGGGAGTGGCGATCATCCATCAGGAGCTCAATATGTGCCGGCACCTGACCGTGGCCCAGAATATGTATCTGGGACGGGAGATTATGAGGGCGGGACAGGTAAACAACCGGACGATGAACGAGGGCGCGCGGGAGATTCTCGGCGAGCTGAATATCGATCTGGATCCGGAGACGGTGGTCGGAGACCTGCCTGTGTCAAAGCAGCAGATGGTTGAGATTGCCAAGGCGCTTTCCACGAATGCAAAAATACTGATTATGGATGAGCCGACTTCGGCGCTGACGGCGAAAGAGATCGACGATCTTTTTGCGATCATCCGCAAACTGCGGGAGGACGGAAAAGGAATTGTCTATATCTCTCACCGGCTGGAGGAACTGCAGCATATTGTAGACCGCGTGACCATCATGAGGGACGGGAAATACATATTGACCGGAGATTTTCGTGACCTGACGATGGAAGAAATCATCGCCGGTATGGTTGGCCGTGAGATTAAGGAAAAGTTTCCGCGTGTCAGCTGCAAAAAGGGCGAAAAAATCCTGGAGGTCAGGCATCTGAATGCCGGCAGGATGGTCCGGGATATCAGTTTTGAGCTGTACGAGGGTGAAATTGTCGGTTTTGCCGGGCTGATGGGCGCAGGAAGGACGGAGACGACCAGAGCGATTTTCGGTGCGGATCCGAAAGATTCCGGAGAGATTGTTCTGGAAGGAAAAACGCTGAAAATTTCCTGCCCGGAGGATGCAATCAAAGCAGGCATCGTGCTGGCCCCGGAGGACCGGAAGAAAGACGGGCTGTGCACCAAGCTCAGCGTGCGCGACAATATTGCGCTTCCAAACCTGGATATTTTGTGTGACAGGCTGGGAGTTGTGAACCGAAACCGGGAGAAAGAAATGGTCAGCAGAACGGTCAGAGATCTGATGATCCGGCTTCCGGGCGATCAGGTAGACGCGGGCACGCTTTCCGGAGGCAATCAGCAGAAGGTGGTGGTCGGAAAGTGGCTGGCGAGAAATTCCAGGGTCGTCATCTTTGACGAGCCGACCAGGGGAATCGATGTGGCCGCCAAGGTGGAGATTTATCACCTGATGAATCAGCTCAAGGCGCGGGGGATTGGAGTGATGTTCGTATCTTCTGAGATGCCGGAGATCATGGGGATCAGCGACCGGATTATCGTGATGTGCGACGGCCGGATCACAGGCGAACTTTGCCGGGAGGACGCGACGCAGGATCAGATTCTTACTTATGCGACGCGGTTTGAAAAGAAAGTGTGAAAAGAAAATGCGGGATAAAAGGATCGGAGGGAATGAATCGTGGAAAAGGAAAAGCAAAACGTGCTGAAAAGAATCATGATGATTCGCGGCATGGGACAGGTTGTGACCGTCACGGCCGGCCTGGTGGTGCTGTGCATTGTATTCGGAATTATAAACCCCAACTTTTTCTCGGGGCGCAATGTCGGTAATCTGCTGCGGCAGATTGCGCCGATTCTGATCGTCGGCATCGGCCAGTCCTACGTGGTGATTACGGCGAACATTGATCTGTCCATCGGTTCTGTGATGGGTATGAGCTGCATGATTTCGGCCACGCTTATGACGCGGGGCATGAACCCCTGGCCGGCGGTGCTGATTACGGTCGTGATCTGCATCGTGACCGGAGTGCTGAACGGCTTTCTGGTCGCCCAGTGCAAGCTTCCGCCTTTTATCGCGACGCTGGGCACCATGACCGTCACGCGCGGCATTGCCCAGTTTGTCAATGGAAATTACAATACGGACGCGATCGGGGAGAAGGCGGAGGGATTCCGTCAATTCTTCTATTATGGAAAAACATTCGGATTTTTCAATACGGTATGGATTGCGGTGATTCTGTTCCTGCTGTTCAACTTTGTGCTCTCAAGAACGAGAACCGGCCGTCATATTTATGCGGTTGGAAGCAATATTGAGGCGGCGAAGCTTTCCGGCGTTAATGTGGTAATCATAACGATCAAGGTGTATGTAGCGGCGGCGTTCTGCGCCTGCGCAGCCGGTCTGATCACCTGCGCGACCGCAGGAATGGGCACTATGGATGCAGGCACCAGCTATGAGATGTACGCTGTGGCGGCTTCCGTGATCGGCGGTGTGTCGCCGCTCGGCGGACAGGGCCTTCTGCTCGGAACGGTAATCGGCGCGGCCATCTGGGGAGTTCTGCAGAACGGCCTTCAGTTCGTAGGAGCGCCGGTGGCAATTCGTAATATCGTGGTCGGCGTCATTGTAATCGTATCAGTGCTGCTCGACGTTCTCATCCGCTCGAACGCGCCGAGAAAGAGGAAGGCAAAGTAAAAATTAAAGCGAACAGGCTTTAATGATAAAAATTTTTTAAGGAGGTTTCTGCTATGAAACGTAAATTAATGACAGCATTATTGACCGCAACGATGGCAATCAGCCTTTTATCCGGGACGACCGCTGCGGCGGAGGAGCTCAAGGTGATACTGATTACCATGGACAGCGTTGATCAGCATTGGGTTTCGGTTGACGCAGGCGCAAAGAAAGCCGCGGAGGAACTTGGCGGAGTAGACTATCAGTGGATGGCGCCGGATAAGAAAGACGACGCGCAGCAGATCGAGCGCGTAAACAATGCGATTTCGGCGGGTGCGGATGCGATTATGATCGCGGCGAACGGCCCGGATGCGGTGACGGCGGCACTTCAGGAAGCCGTGGATGAAGGCATCAAAATCGTGTACGTTGACTCTCCGGCAAATCTGGAAGCTGAGGCGACCTTCTCAACGGACAATGAAGCGGCCGGAAAGACTGCCGGCGAGGAAATGATCAAAGAGCTGAACGCGCAGGGAATTACAGACGGCAAGATCGGTATTGTGAATGTAAATGCGTCTACCGATACGGCGATCAAGCGTGAGGCCGGTTTCCGTGCAGCGTTTGAGGGAACGGATTTTGAAATTCTGGAAACCCAGTACGGCGAGGGCGATGTAGTGAAATCCCAGGATATCGCGGATAACTATATCACAGAAGGCTGCGTAGGCATTTACGGCACGAATGAAGGCGGCACGACGGGCGTCGGCAATGCCGTCAAGGGTAACGGCGGCGGAGTCGTCGGCGTTGGCTTTGATAAATCGGATGCGATTCTGTCTCTGGTGAAGGACGGTTCGCTTCTCTGCGTGATGGCCCAGAATCCTGACGTCATGGGTTATGAAGGAATGAAAGCGGCAGTTGCGGCAGTGAAAGGCGAGGAAATTCCGGAGAAAAGCGTAGATACGGGCGTATCTGTACTGAATGCGGAGTATCTGGCGGAAATGGAGACGGAAGCCGGGTAAAGGACCGCAGGCTGTGACAAACAAAAACAGGACAAAGCGATAGGGAGACGCCGCAAAATGGAAAATCACATTTTGCGGCGCTTTGCATGTTAGACAAGACTTTCAGCCCCGGATATAGTATAATGGGAAACAGGACCGGCGGACGCTTTTACCGGCGGCTCTGACCGCGCAGAAATCTGCCGGGATCCGTGACGATGACGGGGGTGATGGGAAAAAGCAGGCGCAAAATATGTTTCAGATGTGTTTCAATGACATGCCGCCGGGCGGCGTTGCATTATTACAGGGGGAAAAATCATGTCAAAATATGCTACAGACAAATTCAGACATATCACAGTGGCGCTGAACACGCCGTTTCAGGCGGACGGCAGCGTGGATGCGGAAGGGATAAAGCGGGTCTGCCGCTATTTCCGCGATAAGGGCGTAAAACAGATGTACGTGTGCGGCAGCACCGGCGAGGGCTTTCTGCTGGATGCGGAGGAGCGGAAGCTGGTGGCGGAGACCGTCGTGCAGGAGGTCGGGGACGATATGAATATCATCGTCCATGTGGGCTGCGCCGACACCAGGCATTCCTGCATGCTGGCGGAGCACGCGCAGCAAATCGGGGCGGCGGCGACCTCGGCGGTGCCCTGCGTTTACTACCGCCTGGGAGAGGAGAGCGTGTACCGGCACTGGACGGAGATCACGAAGGCGGCCGATCTGCCGTTTTTCATTTACAATATCCCGCAGCTGACCGGCTTCAACCTGTCCATGGGCCTGTTTGGACGGCTTCTGGAGAATGAGCGCGTGGCCGGCGTGAAGTGTTCTTCCGACCCGGCGCAGGATATTCTGCGCTTCAAACAGGCGGGCGGGAAGGACTTCATCGTTTTCAACGGGCCGGACGAGCAGTACGTCGCGGGCCGGATTATGGGCGCGGATGCCGGGATCGGCGGCACCTACGGGGCGATGCCGGAGCTGTACCTGAAAATGGAGGAACTGATTGACCGCGGCGAGTGGGAAAAGGCCGCTTCGGTGCAGGCGGTTGTGACGCCGCTGATTTACCGGCTGTGCTCGTTCGCCTCGATGTACGGGGCGGTGAAAGCGATTCTCACGCTGGACGGCTGTCCGATGGGCGATCCGCGTCTGCCGTTCCTGCCGGTTTCGGCGGACGATCCGGAGCTGGCGGCTCTTTACCGGGATATCCGCGGGGCGGTCGAGGAGACGGCGGATTTATAAATTATAGAAAATTATTTTGTGACATTTCAATTCTGCATATGGGGATGAACGCCATGAAAAAACACATTGTATGCTATGGAGATTCAAACACGCACGGCTACCGCGCGTCGGACAACGGCCGCTTTGACGAGAGCCAGCGCTGGCCGTGCCTGCTGCAGCAGCGGCTGGGCGGGGATTATCTTATTATAGAAGAAGGGCTGAGCGGGCGCACGACCTGCTTTGACGACCCGCTTTTTGAAGGTTTGTCGGGCCTGGATTACCTTTATCCGTGCCTGATGAGCCACGAGCCGGTGGACCTGCTGGTAATCATGCTGGGGACCAATGACACCAAGGAGCGGTTCGGGGCTTCGGCCGCCTGCATTGCCCTCGGGCTGAAGCGCCTGGTTGAGAAGGCGAAGGCGTCGGCTGACTGCTGGAGAGACGGAAAGCCCAACATCCTGGTGGTGACGCCGCAGAACATCGGCCGCGCCTACGCGCAGAGCGAGGTGGCGGAGACGATGGGGCGCGGCTGCGCGGAAAAGTCGGAGGGGCTTGCGGAGGAATACCGGAAGATTGCGGAGCTGACGGGCTGCCATTATCTGGACGCGAACGAAGTCGTGACGGACGGACCGAACGATATTGATTATATGCACCTGACCGGGGAGGGGCACCGCCAGCTGGCGGAGGCTCTGGCCCTGCGGATTGCAGAGATTTTATGACGTTTTGTCCGGAAACCGGCGCTGTTCCTGTGTTGTCATGCAATTTTGCTCAATTTGACGAATAAAAATTAAGTTGTATTTAAGAATATAAATTTTATTGTATAATATTCACTAAGATGAGCGATTCTTCAAAAAATATATTGACAAAATGCTGAAAAAACGATAGACTTGTGTTACCGGATTTTGTTAACGGCATTTTTCAAAAAATGCGGAAATTTTAAAAAGGAGGATTTGAATTATGAGACTACGCAGGATTCTGGCACTTGCAATGACGGGCGCTATGGTGCTTTCGGCAGCGGCGGTTACGGCGAACGCTGAGGAAACGACCGACATCACGCTCTGGACTTACCCGGTGGGCAACTGGGGCGATTCCGCGGCGGTGGACGGTCTGATCGCAAGCTTCGAGGAAGCGCACCCGGAGATTCACGTTTCGGTGGAATATCTGGACTACACGAACGGCGACGACCAGGTGAATACCGCGATTGAGGGCGGCGAGGCGCCGGACGTTATTCTCGAGGGCCCGGAGCGCCTGGTGGCGAACTGGGGCGCGAAAGGCGTGATGGTTGACCTTTCCGATCTGTGGACGGACGAGGCCAAAGAAGCGATCTACGACTCCGTGGAGGCTGCATGCCAGAACAACGACGGCGTGTTCTATGAGTATCCGCTGTGCATGACGGCGCATACGATGGCGGTGAACCGCGACCTCTTCGAGGCGGCGGACGCGCTCCAGTATCTGGATGAGGAGACGCACACCTGGACGACCGAGGGCTTCATCAATGCTGTACAGGCGCTTTATGACTACGGCCAGGAGAACGTGGCTGCGGTATTCTGCGGCGGCCAGGGCGGCGACCAGGGCACCCGCGCTCTGGTGAACAACCTCTACGGCGGCACGTTCACGGATGCGGAGCATACCAAGTACACGGCGGACAGCCCGGAGAACATCAAGGCGCTTGAGCTGCTGGCAGGCATGGACGGCATCAATTTCGACGCTTCCATCGTGGGCGGCGACGAGATCAACCTCTTTGTAAACGGCACGCTGGCGATGGCGTTCTGCTGGAACGTGGCGCAGGAAAAGACCAATGCGGACCTGGTTGACTTCGATATTCTGCCGATGGCTTTCCCGACGGAGAGCGGCGATCCGCAGCTTTGCGGCGGCATCTGGGGCTTCGGCGTATTTGACAACGGCGACGAGGCAAGGATCGAGGCTGCAAAGACGTTCATCGACTTTATGGCAAATGACGAGACGCAGGTTGTGGAGGCAGTGAAGGTATCCAGCTACTGGCCGGTGAAGGATCTGGGCAATATCTACGAGGGCGACGACCTGATGACGGAGTATGCGGCGTTCGTGCAGTACCTGGGCGATTACTATCAGGTAGTTCCGGGCTGGGCTGAGGCTCGTACCGCATGGTGGAACATGCTGCAGCAGATCGGTTCCGGCACCGACGTGACCACGGCGGTTGCAGAGTTCTCGGAGACGGCAAACGCAGCTGCGGCGCAGTAAGCGGCGCCGCAAATCCGCGAACTGAATAGTAATCTGAGAAAGTTTTGAAATCGTGGGCCTTTCCTGCGTTCCTGCGCGGGAAAGGCTTTTATAAAAAGGGGGAATGACCCTTGGGAAAAAGAAGTGCTAGTGCCACGCGCAGGAGCTCCGGCTACAGCATGAGCAGGGCTCTGGTGCGCAGGGAGACGGTGTCCGGATATCTTTTTATGCTTCCGTGCCTGATCTTCTTTCTGGGTTTCGTGATTTATCCGATGGTTCAGTGTATCGTGACGAGCTTTTTCGACTCCACGATGAACCGCGACGACATTTTTATCGGTCTTGGAAACTATGCGGAGCTGTTTCAGGACAAAATATTTCTGGGCGCCCTGCGCAACACCGTCATCATCGTGATTGTGTCGGTGCCGGTTGTCTGCATCTTTTCCCTGTGGGTGAGCTCGGTGCTCTACGACCTGAGCGGCCCGCTGTGTTCGCTGTTCCGGTGCGTTTTCTATCTGCCGGTGGTGACCGGTTCGGTGGCCGTCACCGTCGTGTGGAAGTGGATGTTCAACAACTACTACGGGATTTTCAATTACCTCGGGAAAAACGCCGGACTGATCGATAAAAATATCAACTGGCTGGGCGACGAGCGGTTTGCGCTCGGCTGTATTATCCTGATTCTTCTGACGACCTCGGTCGGTCAGCCGATCGTTCTCTACGTCTCTGCGCTTGGCAACGTCGATCAGGCGCTGGTGGAGGCGGCGGAGGTCGACGGCGCCACCAGACTGCAGGTATTCTGGAAGATCAAATGGCCGCAGATCAAGCCGACTACGCTGTATATTCTTGTGATCACGACCATCAACAGCTTCCAGTGCTTCGCGCTGATTCAGCTGCTGACGAGCGGCGGCCCGAATCACAGCACCGATACGATCATGTATTACATCTATTACAATGCGTTCAAGCTGTACCGCTACGGTTACGGAAACGCCATGGGCGTCGTGCTGGCGATCATCATCGCGGTTCTCTCGGCGATTCAGTTTAAAGCGTCCAAATCAGACTAGAAAAGGAGGGCTTGTATGATGAAGATCAATCGTCACAGCTGTTATAAAGTCATAGCCATCCTGATTATTGTCATTATGGCGATCGCGTTCGCTTTCCCGCTTTACTGGATTATCACTGGTTCTTTCAAGACGGCCAAGGCGATCAACGCCACCACGCCGCAGTGGTGGCCGTCCGAATGGGTGCTGGACAATTATCAGAAGCTGTTCAGCCGCCAGAGCGCGCCGCTGTGGGAGCTGAAGATTCCGCTGATCAAGGCCGCATTCCGCGGGCCGAAGGTGCCGGCGGCCCTGCGCTGGCTGGTCAATACCGTTTTTATGGCGGTGGCCTCGATGCTGCTGACGTGCGCCACCTCGGCGATGGCCGGGTATGCGCTCGCGAAAAAGCGCTTTATCGGGCGCACGGTGGTATTTTCCCTGATCGTCTGCGCGATGGCGCTGCCGAAGCAGGTTATTTTGATTCCCCTGATCCGTGAGATGTCGTCTCTGCACATGTACAATACGATCTGGGCGGTGATCCTGCCGATCGTCGGCTGGCCGTTCGGCGTGTTTCTGATCAAGCAGTTCTCGGAGGGTATTCCGGGCGAGATGCTGGAGGCGGCGCGCATCGACGGGGCCAGCGAGTGGAAGACCTTTTCCACGATTGCGCTGCCCATGCTGAAGCCGGGCATCGGCGCGCTGGCGATTTTCACATTCATCAATTCCTGGAATGACTATTTTATGCAGTTGATTATGCTGAGCAGCACGGAGAACCTTACGATTTCGCTCGGCATCGCGAAGCTGCAGGCGGAGAACTCGATCGACTTCGGCCTGATCATGGCCGGCGCAGCGGTGGCCGCCGTGCCGATCATCATCGTGTTTATCATTTTCCAGAAATACTTTACCAAGGGAATCACCATGGGCGCGGTCAAGGGTTGACATGCTGGATACGGATAAGCGGCAAAAAATGAGACGTAAAACAAGGCATAAAAAATAAAACATAAAAAGAAATACAAAAAGAGACATCAAAAGAAATAAGAAAGAAACAGAAAAAGAAACACCAAAAGAAACAGGAAAGTCTGGGGAAAACACAGGAGCTGCCGCGGATGAAAACCGCAGGGGACGGCTCCTGTTTTTTTCACGGTACAGAGCGGCAATAATCGTGGACAGGCCCGGCAAATTTGATTATAATAGGCAGTAAACAGAGGAAAGCCCGGGCGGCCGGAAAGAAATCCGCCGTCTATTCCTGCATGGGAGGGTTTTCCATACAAAAACAGGAGGCGGTTTTGATGAAGGTATTGATGGTCAATGGAAGCCCGCGCAAAAACGGCAACACGTCGATTGCTCTGGCGGAGATGGAAAAGGCGTTCGCGCAGCAGGGGATTGAGACGGAAATCATGCAGATCGGCGGGCAGGACATCCGCGGCTGCATCGCCTGCGGGGGATGCGCCCAAAAAGGCAAATGCGTGTTTGACGATGCGGTGAACGAGGCCGCGGTGAAATTTGAGCAGGCGGACGGGCTGGTGCTGGCGAGTCCCGTGTACTACGGTTCGGCCAATGCGACGCTGGTGGCGTTTGCGGACCGTCTCTTTTACAGCACCGGATTTGACAAGACCATGAAGGTGGGCGCCAGCGTCGTCGTGGCGCGGCGCGGCGGCCTCTCGGCTACCTTCGATGAATTGAATAAATATTTCACGATCTCCGGCATGCCGGTGGCTTCCAGCCAGTACTGGAACAGCGTGCACGGACGGCTGGCCGGGGAAGCGGCGCAGGACGGCGAGGGCCTGCAGACGATGCGGACGCTGGCGGCAAACATGGCGTTTCTGATGAAGAGCATTGCCCTTGGCCGGGAGAAGTTCGGACTTCCAGAGCAGGAGGAGCGCGTGAGCACGCATTTTATCCGTTGAGCAAAAAACGCAGCAGAACAGGAAGACACAGGAGGAATTGCGAATGGCAGGAATTTTATACGGAGTCGGCGTGGGGCCGGGCGATCCTGAATATATGACGCTGAAAGCGGTGCGCCTGATTCGGGAGAACGAGGTGATCGCCGTGCCGGGGCCGGTGGCCGAGGAGACGGTCGCCTACCGGATTGCGGTGCAGGCGGTGCCGGAGCTGGCCCAAAAAACGCTGGTGCCGCTGGAGATGCCGATGACGCACGACCGGGAAGAGATGGAGCGCCGGCATGAGCACGCGGCGGATGTGCTGGAGGATATTCTCCGGCAGGGACAAAATGTGATATTCCTGACGCTCGGCGATCCGACGGTATATTCGACCTGCCTGTATGTGCAGAAAAGGCTGCAGGCGCGCGGCTATGAGACGGAGCTGGTCAGCGGCGTTCCGTCGTTCTGCGCGGCGGCGGCGCGGGCGAACGTCTCGCTGGCGGAGTGGAACGAGCAGCTTCACATCCTGCCGGCGGCGCACCGCCTGAAGGACGATCTGGAGCTTCCGGGCAATTATGTGCTCATGAAATCCGGAAAGAACATGAAGCAGGTCAAGGAGACGCTGCGGGCGAGCGGCCGCCGGGTCGTGATGGTGGAAAACTGCGGCATGGAATCGGAGCATGTGTACCGCGGCGCGGATGAGATTCCGGACAGCGCGGGCTACTACTCGCTGATTATCGCGAAGGAGGCGGAGGCATGATTCATTTTGTGGGCGCCGGGAGCGGGGCCGCGGATCTGATCACCTTGCGCGGCAGCAGGCTGCTGGCGGAAGCGGACGTCATTATTTATGCGGGTTCCCTGGTGAACCCGGAGCTTTTGGAAGTGAAAAAAGAATCCTGCACCGTCTACGACAGCGCCCGGATGACGCTGGAGGAAGTGCTGGCAGTGATGGAGGATGCGGAGCAGAAAGGCCTGACGACGGTTCGCCTGCACACGGGCGACCCCTGCCTCTACGGGGCGATCCGGGAGCAGATGGATTTGCTGGATCAGGCCGGGATTTCCTATGATTATTGCCCCGGCGTGAGCGCATTCTGCGGGGCCGCGTCCGCGCTCAATCTGGAATACACGCTGCCGGGCATTTCGCAGACGGTGATTATCACGCGCATGGCCGGGCGCACCCCGGTGCCGGAGCGCGAGGAAATCGCCTCGCTGGCAGCCCACGGCGCGACGATGGTGATTTTTCTGAGCACCGGCATGCTGGAAAAGCTGAGCGAGCGGCTGATTGCGGGCGGTTATCGGGAGGATACGCCGGCAGCGATTGTTTATAAGGCCACCTGGCCGGATGAACGCAGCTATCTGTGCACGGTCGGTTCTCTGGCGCAGTGTGCGCGGGAAAACCATGTGACAAAGACCGCGCTGATTCTGGTCGGAGAGACGGTGGCGCAGACCGGCTACCGCCGTTCCGAGCTCTATCACCCGGCGTTTTCCACGGAATTCCGGCAGGCGACGCAGGCGCGCAGGGAAGATATGTGAGACAGGGAGTTACCTTATGGAACAGGGAAAGCGAATGGGAATCGCGGCTTTTACTGGGCGGGGCAACCGGCTGGCGGATGCGCTGGCGCTGGCGTTCGCCGGAGAGTATGAATGCCTGCGCTACAGGAAGGGGCTGCATGACTGGTGCCGCACATGCTTTGAGCAGGCGGACGCCGTCGTTTTTATCGGCGCCTGCGGAATTGCCGTGCGCACGATTGCTCCTTTCCTGAAAAGCAAGACGACGGACCCGGCGGTGCTGGTACTGGATGAAGCAGGACAATATGTGATCTCTTTGCTCTCAGGGCATCTCGGCGGAGCCAATGAGCTGGCGCTTGCGGTTGCCCGGAAGATCGGGGCGACGCCGGTGATTACGACGGCCTCGGATGTCAACGGCACGATCGCGGTGGATGTGTTTGCCAAAAAGAATCATCTGCAGATCGGTTCGATGCTGCAGGCGAAGCGGATCGCGGCGGCGCTGCTGCGGCGGGAGCGCGTGGGATTTTTCTGCAGCGGAGCGGTCGAGGGCGCGATTCCGCCGGAGCTGACGCAGGGAAAGGCGCAGCATCTGATCTGGGTTTCAGAGAGAGCGCCGGACGCCAGCCGGACTGCGCGTTTGCTGGAGCACCCGGACGGGACGGTGCTGCACCTGATTCCGCGCTGCGTCGTGCTCGGCGTCGGATGCCGGAAAGGGAAATCCGCCCCGGAAATCCGGGAGGTCGCGGACGAACTTTTGCGGAAATCGCAGGTCTCCCAGCAGGCCCTGTGCAGGGCAGCTTCCATTGATTTGAAAAAAGACGAGGCGGGACTTTTGGAGTGCTGCCGTGCTTATGGTGTGGAACTGAATACTTATACAGCGGAAGAACTTCTGCAGGCGGCCGGCACGTTTGCCGGTTCGGAATTTGTGCGGCAGACCACGGGCGTCGACAATGTGTGTGAGCGCGCGGCTTTGCTGGCGGCCGGGCCGGGCGGGCGGCTGATTGCGGGAAAATATGCGAAAAACGGTGTGACTGCGGCGCTTGCGGTGCAGGATTGGAGGGTACGTTTTGAAGAATAAACTGTATGTGATCGGAATGGGGCCGGGCGGGCCGGAGCTGATGAGCCGGAAGGCCGACCGGCTGCTGGGCGGGTGCGACACGATCATCGGCTATACGGTCTATGTCGACCTGCTGCGGGAACGGTACCCGGGGAAAGAATTTCTGACGACGCCGATGACGCAGGAAGCGAAGCGCTGCGAGATGGCGTTTGCGGAGGCACAGAAGGGCAAATGCGTGGCCATGGTCTGCAGCGGAGACGCGGGCGTGTACGGCATGAGCGGACTGATGCTGGAGATCGGCGCTGCCTTTCCGGAGATTGAGGTGGAGGTGGTGCCGGGCATCACGGCGGCTCTGAGCGGAGGCGCGGTGCTGGGCGCACCGCTGACCCATGACTTTGCCGTGATCAGTCTGAGCGACCGGTTGACCCCCTGGGAGAAAATCGAAAAGCGGCTGCGGGCCGCGGCGGAAGCGGATTTTTCGATCTGCATCTACAACCCGGCCAGCAAAGGACGGCCGGATTATCTGAAGCGCGCCTGCGGGATTCTGCTGGAGACGTTGCCGCCGGAGCGGGTCTGCGGCACGGTGGAAAACATCGGGCGCGAGGGCGAATCGTCCAGGCTGTACACGCTCGCGGAGCTTAAGGACGCGCAGGTTAATATGTTTACGACCGTGTTTATCGGCAATTCCATGACGCGGGAGATCGGCGGCCGGATGGTGACGCCGAGAGGTTATCGGATATGAGCAAAGAACAGAGCGGAGAAAGAAACAGGCTTCTGGTGTTCGGCGGCACGGCCGAGGGCCGGCAGGTGTCGGATTACCTGTGCGGCCGCGGGGCGCGGCACGTCCTCTGCGTGGCGACGGAGTACGGCGAGGAGGTGCTTTCCCCGCATGCGTGCCGGCAGGTGCGCCGCGGCCGGATGGATCAGGAGCAGATATATTGTTTTTTGCAAAATGAGACATTTGCCGCGGTGATTGACGCCACTCATCCCTACGCTGTGGAGGTGTCGCACAATGTCCGCGCGGCCTGTGCGCGGACGGGCGTTTCGTATCTGCGCTACCTGAGGCCGCGGACGGAGCTTTCAAAGCCGCAGGGGGAATTTTCTGCGCAGGAGCATGACGCGGCAGGACTGAGCAGCGCTGAGACGATCCCGGAAAAAGGGTGCGCGGAAAAGAAAGATGCGGGAAGCAAAGCTGCGGAGGGAAAAAACTATGCCGCAGAACGGGAAAGCGATATCGTGTGGGTAAGTTCCGCGGCGGAGGCGGCCGATTACCTGGAAAACAGGCAGGGCACGGTATTTCTGACCACCGGCAGCAAGGAGCTGCATGTGTTTACAGAACGGCTGACGGATGTATCGCGGCTGTTTGCGCGGGTGCTGCCGTCGCCGGAGGTGATCGCCGCCTGCCGGGCGCTTGGCCTGGAAGGAAAGCAGATCTGCGGCATGCAGGGACCGTTTTCCGCGGAAATCAACGAGGCCATGATGCGGCAGACGCAGGCGTCGTTTCTGGTGACCAAGGACACCGGGAAGTCCGGCGGCTTCCCGGAAAAGCTGGAGGCGGCCCGGCGGCTGGGCGTGTGCGCGGTTGTCATACGCAGGCCGGAGGACAGCGGCTATGACTGGGAGCAGCTGAAAGCGGAGCTGGAGCGGTTTGTGGATGCGGAACCGTGTGAAACTGCAGACGGGGAACCGGCATATTGCATGGATGCAGAGCCGCATGAAGCTGCAGGCGGGGAAGCGACGCATTTTATAGATGAAGATTCCCCCGCGACGGACAGAAAACGGGTGATTCACTGTGTGGGTATCGGCATGGGCACACCGGAGACGCTGACGCAGGAGGCGGCGGCGGTAATCCGGGCGGCAGATGTGCTGTTCGGGGCGAAACGTATTCTCGCGAGTGCCGAGAGTCTGTTGAATGCAGATGCGGAGAGGCTGCCGGAAACGGCAGAGATGCCGTCCAGTGAAAAAACATATGCCGGACGCCCGGCAATGATCGCGGAATATATGGGCGAAAAAATCGCCGCATGGCTGCGGGAGCACCCGGGGTATAGCAATATTGTGATTTTGATGTCCGGCGACGTGGGATTTTACAGCGGGGCGCGGGCGCTGGCCGGGGCCTTTCCGGGCGAGCAGATTCATTACCACTGCGGGATTTCCTCCGTGGTTTACTTTGCCGCGCGCGTGGGGACGGCGTGGCAGGATGCAAAGCTCCTGAGCGCCCACGGGAAACCGCTTCCGGTGTTAAACTGTGTGCGCCGGTATCCGAAGATCATCCTGCTGGTGAGCGGGAAGGCGGACGTGGAGCGCATCTGCGGCGAGCTGGCCGGCGCTGGGCAGGAGCAGGTGCGGGTGACCGTCGGATCGAGTCTTTCCTATCCGCAGGAGTCGGTGCGAAGCGGCTGCCCGGCGGATTTTATCCATTGTGAGACAGAGGGGCTTCATATTATGCTGCTGGAAAATCCGCAGGCGGGCCATGTGATTACGCCCGGCATTGCGGACGATCGGTTTGTGCGCGGCAAGGTGCCGATGACGAAGGAGGAAGTGCGCATCCTTTCCATTGCTCGGCTGCGGCTTACGGAGCAGGCGGTGGTGTACGATGTCGGGGCCGGGACCGGTTCCGTCTCCGTGGAAATCGCGCGGCTGTGCACGGAGGGTGTGGTCTATGCGATCGAGCGCAACCCGGAGGGGATAGCCTTAATCCGGGAGAACAGCGCCCGCTTCTGCGTTTCCAACGTAGTCGCGGTGGAAGGGCTGGCGCCGCAGGCGCTGGAGCCGCTGCCGCCGCCGACGCATGCGTTTATTGGGGGCAGCGCCGGAAATATGAAGGAAATCGTGCTTGCCCTGCGGGCGAAAAACCCGCAGGTGCGGATTGTGCTGAATGTGATCGCTCTGGAGAGCGTGGCCGAGGTGACGGCGCTGCTGAAAGAGCTGGAGATAGAAGATGCGGATATCATACAGGTGTCGGTGTCAAAAGCGCGGCGGCTGGGGCGCTACCATATGCCGCAGGCGCTGAATCCGGTGTATATTGTTTCATTCGGCGGAGAGCCGGAAAACATTGCAAAAGAATCTGTTTGATGACCAGGAATTTTGTTATCCCAGCAGGAAATTCTGCTTTTATGACAAACGGCTCTGTTTTCAAGATATAGAGAAAAAATATTTTAATCATATACCAACAGGAGGAATGTCACATGTTAGTTACACTGAAAGAGATTCTGAAGATTGCGGAGGAAAGAAAGATTGCCGTCGGCGCGTTTAATGCGCCGAACCTGGAGAGCCTGCAGGCCGTGATGCGCGCGGCGGAGGAGCTGCAGCTTCCGGTGATTATTCAGTATGCGCCGAGCCATGCGTACTGCATCAGCCTGGACGAGATCGGCCCGTTGATGATGACCTATGCGAAGCAGGTATCGGTGCCGGTGTGCGTGCATCTCGATCACGGCGAGACGCTGGAGCAGGTACAGAAGGCGCTGGATCTCGGCTTTACCGGGGTGATGTACGACGGTTCCACGCTGCCTTACGAGGAAAACGCGGCCAATACGAAAAAAGCGGTGGAGCTGGCGAAAAAGACCGGCGCAGGCGTGGAGGCGGAGCTTGGCAGCATGGGACGCCGCGAGTCCGGGGCCGGGGACCGCACCGGCGCGGAGGACGAGACCAAGATTTATACCGATCCGGTGCAGGCGAAGCGGTTTGTGGCGGAGACGGGCGTGGATGCGCTGGCGTGCTCCTTCGGCACGACGCACGGCATTTACCTGACGGAGCCGCGCCTCGACTTTTCGGTGGTCGAGCGGGTGCGCGAGGAGTGTTCCGGGATTTCCGTCGTGATGCACGGCGGGTCCGGCGTCAGCAAAGAGGACTTCCACAAGGCGGTGCACGCGGGCGTGCGCAAGATCAATTATTTCACCTATATGGACAAGGCAGCGGGCACGGCGGTAAAGGAATATTATGCGTCGCTGGATGAAAAACAGCCGGCGTTTTACACCGAGGCCGCGCTGCGCGCGATCGACGCGATGAAGGAAAACGTAAAAGAGGCAATGAAGACATTTGCGCTGATCGACTGACGGATGGAGGCCTGCGGTATGCTGCATTTACCAAGATTCATGCTGGCGGCCCCCGCCAGCGGAAGCGGCAAGACGACGCTGACCTGCGGCATTCTGCAGACGCTGGCGGACCGCGGACTGCGGCCCGCCTCCTTTAAGTGCGGCCCGGATTACATCGACCCCATGTTTCACACGCGGGTGATCGGCGCGCAGTCGCGCAATCTTGACACCTTTTTTACGGGGCCGGAGCTGACGCGGCATCTGTTTGCGCGGACGGCGGCGCGGGCCGGAATCTCGGTGATGGAGGGCGTGATGGGAATTTTTGACGGGCTGGGCGGCGTTTCCGTCCGGGCGTCCTCCTATGATCTGGCGTCGGCGACCGACACGCCGGTGATTCTGGTGGTGAATGCACGCGGGATGAGCCTGTCGGTGATTCCGCTGATTCAGGGCTATCTGGATTACCAGCGGCGGTTTGGCAGGACGCTGATTCGCGGCGTGATTCTGAACCAGATGAGCGGGATGACGTACCGGACGCTGCGGCCGCAGATCGAGGCGGAGACCGGGGTGCGGCTGCTCGGCTATGTGCCGCGGCTGGAGGACTGTGTGATTGAGAGCCGCCATCTGGGGCTGGTGACGCCCGGCGAAATCGCCGGCCTGCGGCAGACGCTGGAACGGCTGGCCGGCCGTCTGCGGGAAAGCCTGGATTTTGACGCCATGCTGGAGCTCGCCGGCGGGGCCGCGGACTATGAGGAGAGCGAGCTTCTGCCCCCGGATGGTGCGCTGGCCGGAGCAAAGCCGCTTGAGGAGCGTCCGCGGATTGCCGTGGCCCGGGACGAGGCGTTTTGCTTTTATTACGAAGACAACCTGGAGCTTTTGCGGGAGCTGGGGGCGGAGCTGACGGAGTTTTCGCCGCTGGCTGACCGGCGGCTGCCGGAGGGGACGCAGGGGCTGCTGCTGGGCGGCGGCTACCCGGAGCTGTACGCGCGGCGGCTGGCGGAGAATACGGAACTGAAAGCGCAGGTGGCGGAGGCGGTCGGACGGGGCATGCCTTATCTGGCCGAGTGCGGCGGGTTTATGTACCTGCACCGGGAGATGGAGGACATGGACGGGACGGCCTGGCCCATGTGCGGCTGTATTCCGGGACGCGCTTTCCGGACGCTGAAGCTGGCGCGGTTCGGCTATATTACGCTGTCCGGGGAGGCCGCGGAGAAACAGCTTCTGCTGCCGCCCGGACAGACGATCCGCGGGCACGAATTTCATTATTTTGACAGCACCAGTCCGGGAGCGGATTACTGCGCCCGCAAGCCGGCGGGCAGCAGGCAGTGGCTCTGCATGCACGGAACCGCGGCCAGCGCGGCGGGCTATCCGCACCTGTATTACTGGTCCAATCCGCAGTTTGCGCTGCGCTTTCTGCAGCGGGCGGCGGAATACAGAGGAGAGACATGAACGAGCCGGAACTTACCCTGAAATCTGTATTGCAACATATTGATCCGTGCGACCAAAATGCGGCCGCGGAGTGCCGCCGTCGCTGGGACACGATCGCCAAGCCCCTGCACAGCCTGGGCTGGCTGGAGGAGGCGACGGCGCGGATTGCCGGCGCGCAGCACAGCAGCGCGGTGGTCACGGAGCGAAAAATTCTGGTGCCGCTGTGCGCGGACAACGGCATCGTGGCCGAGGGCGTGACCCAGACCGGGCAGGAGGTGACGGCGATTGTGGCCGAAAATTTCCTCGACGAGCGGTCGTGCGCGGCCCTGATGTGCCGGCGGGCCGGGGCGGACATTCGCCCTATCGACATCGGTATGGCGGCGGATACGCCGCGCGTGGAAAAACGAAAATGCGCGCACGGCACGAAAAATTTTGCGAAGGAACCGGCGATGAGCCGGGAGGAGGCCGTGTGGGCGCTGGAGACCGGAATCCGCCTGGTGTGCGAGCTGAAGGAGCAGGGCTATCGCCTGATCGCGACCGGCGAGATGGGAATCGGCAACACGACGACCTCCAGCGCCGTGGCGGCCGCGCTGCTCGGTGCGCCGGCGGAGGAGATGACGGGGCGCGGCGCCGGACTTGACAGCGCCGGGCTGCAGCGGAAGATCACGGTGGTGCGGGAGGCGCTCGCCCGCTGGGATTTGACGCACGCCGACCCGCTGACGGTGCTCTCCTGCGTGGGCGGCTTCGATATTGCGGGGATTGCCGGCATGTTTCTGGGCGGCGCGTACTGCCATGTGCCGGTTTTGCTGGACGGCTTTATTTCCTCGACGGCGGCCCTGACGGCGGCCCGCCTCTGCCCGGACAGCGTCGGCTACATGCTGGCCACGCACGTCTCAAAGGAACCGGCCTCCCGCAGAATCCTGCAGGAGCTCGGTTTGCATCCCGCGCTCGACGCCGGATTGTGCCTGGGCGAGGGCAGCGGCGCGGTGGCGGTGTTTCCGCTGATCGATATGGCGGCGGACATTTATCACAGGATGAGCACGTTCGAGCAGATTCAGGTGGAGGCCTATCAGGAGCTGCAGTAGGGGTATTTTGCGGGAACGGAACGCATTTTTTCACATATGATATAGTGTAAATTCTGAATATGTGAGGATGTGGAGGTGCGAAATGTGAACCCTTTGCTTGAACTGGATCACGTGAGCTATGCGTATCACACCAGAAGCGGCGAAACGTTTGCTCTGACTGATATATCGTTTCAGGTACAAAGAGGAGAATTTATAGCAGTTGTCGGACCGAGCGGTTGTGGGAAATCCACGCTGCTCTCTTTAATTTCCGGGCTTCTTTTGCCGGAGAACGGCTCTATTTTGCTGGAGGGGCGAAAAGAGACGTCCTTCCGGGAAAAGATCGGCTACATGCTGCAGAAAGACCATCTGTTTGAGTGGAGGACAATATACGGCAACGTCGTGCTGGGACTGGAAATACAGCACAAGCTGAATGACGAGAGCCGGGCGCTGGTCGACAAGATGCTGATGGACTACGGCCTGTACCGCTTCCGCGGCGCCAGACCGGGCGAGCTCTCGGGCGGCATGCGGCAGAGGGCGGCGCTGATCCGCACGCTGGCGCTCTCGCCGGAGCTTCTGCTGCTCGACGAGCCGTTCACGGCCCTGGATTTCCAGACGCGGCTGACCGTCTGCGACGACGTCGCGGCGATTCTGCGCCGCGAGAAAAAGACCGCCCTGCTGGTCACGCACGACCTTTCCGAGGCGGTGAGCATGGCGGACCGCGTGGTGGTGCTCACGAAACGGCCGGCCCATGTGCGGCGGATTGTGGAGATGAAATTTGCGGAGCCGGATCTGACGCCCTTCGCGCGCAGGAGCGCGCCTGAATTTCAGGGATATTTCAATCTTCTGTGGAAGGAGATGAACGAAGATGAGTAAACACCGTTCGGTATCGCTTGCGCAGGCAAACTACCTGCGGTCGCTGCAGCGCAGGCAGCGCCGGATCACGGCGATTCAGATTCTGATCTTTGTACTGTTTCTGCTGCTGTGGGAGACGGCGGTGCAGATGGGCTGGATCGACGGCTTTATCTTCAGCAGCCCGTCCCGGGTGCTGAAAACGTTCGGCGCGATGTGGAAGGACCGCAGCATTTTCGTGCACACGGGCGTGACGCTGGCGGAGACGCTGGCCAGCTTTTCGCTGGTGGTGGCCGTCGGAGTCGGCGCGGCCGTCCTGCTCTGGTACAACACGGAGCTCTCGGAGATTCTGGAGCCGTATCTGGTCGTGCTGAACAGCCTGCCCAAGTCGGCGCTGGCGCCGCTGCTGATCGTGTGGCTGGGCGCCAACACAAAGTCGATTATTGTGGCCGGGATGTCGGTGGCCATTTTCGGCACGATTCTCAACCTGTACACCGGGTTCGGCGAGATGGACGCCGACAAAATCAAGCTCATTTACACCCTGCAGGGCAGTAAAAAAGACGTGCTGTGCAAGGTAATCCTGCCCGGCACGGTGCCGCTTTTGATCAGCGTCATGAAGGTAAACATCGGACTCTGCCTGGTGGGCGTGGTCATCGGAGAATTTATCGGCGCAAGGCGGGGGCTGGGATACCTGATTATCTATGGAAGCCAGGTGTTTATCTAATGACACAAACAGAGATTATTTATTAAATCCAATTATATTGGATCGTGTCAAGCGGGGTTGGTTTAGAACTCGCGTCACTGCCTTCAGTTTTGCGGGTGGGGAGTGGAAGACCTTGAGAAATTTGCTCCAGTTCTAACATCCATTTGTTTACTAAAGCTTCTTTTTCCCTTTTCTCTTGGCCCGGATTAGTGTACTTTTGCTGATTCCGGTCATTTCCTCTACTTGCTTGTACGAATTATGATTCAATAGTTCAAGCGCGTGCTCAACTTGCTTCCTGCTGTATTTTCTTGGGCGGCCCTCCCGAAAATCTACGCGTTGGCGGGCAATGCTTTTCCCTTCCTGCGTTCGTTCTACGATCATATCTCTTTCAAATTCAGCAAACGCGAAGAATATATTCCGGATGAGTTTTGACGAAGGGGTGTTGTCAAGAATCCCAACATTCAAAATATAGACTTTGATGCCTTTATTAATCAACTCTGAGACTAGTGCACTACCTTGTGACATACTTCTGGCGAATCGATCCAGTTTTGTGACTATCAAAGTATCGCCCTCACCGATTCGTGCCATCAGTTTATCAAACTCGGGTCGCGCTGTTTTTGTTCCTGTAAAGGCATCTACATAAATTGTCGAAGCACCTGCATCCTGCAGGGCTTTCTTTTGCGCCTCCAAACTATTCCCATCTTTGGCTTGTCCTTTTGTTGAAACTCTTGCATAACCGTATATCATCAAAACTCCTCCATTATTTATGACACTAAGTTATGACCCCTCTCTACACCTTAATTTTACGATATTCTGATTTCGGTGTCAATACTTTTGAGTTATGACAACGCAGACGATATTGTAACTATTCATTATTCTCATTTCCAATTTTCCGCTTGATTTCCATCAGCATTTTCTCAAAGTCCATATTTGTGTATTCCCTGCCTACGGTCTTTGCGTCTTCCTCTAAGAACCCGGGAAATTCTTTACAAAATTCCGCGAAATCTTCGAAAGAAGCATTCTCCAAATATTTTTCATAAAACTCCAGATCCGACATCTCAGCGAATTTTTTTAACCTTAGCAGTGCAGCTTCATTCCACATAAAACATTTTCTCCTTTCATAATGCCACCATATAGTAGTATTTCCAAACTTATTGTGCCACCGTTTGATAGGATAATCAAGAGGTGGATGCGATGAAATTTCAGAGAATTGAAGACTTAAGGATCGACCATGACTACACCCAGAAGAGAATTGCCGAGGAATTGGGCTGCAATCGCGAAGTTTACCGAAGGTATGAGCAGGGCATCCGTGAGATTCCGATATGGATGCTGATCAGGCTTGCCAGAATTTATGATTGTTCCATTGACTATCTTCTTGGCGTATCAGATACCAAACGACATTTTGGAAAATGAGATCATCATATGATTTTGTAATATAAGGAGTATCCAGAAGCTAAATTGGCTTGCGGGTACTTTTTTATTCTGCTTTACTGAAACAATTGATAAAGGGAGAAAGATGCCATGCTTAGTCAGGTTTGCGGAAAATAGTATGCTTTTAGAATGGGGTATTCCAGCTAGCAGGGGAGCTGTTTGATAAGTGGCAAATAATATTATTCCTATATGTGATTCGAAGAATGCATATAATAAATTTGCAAAAAAATATTTTGCTTTATGTTTTTTAGTGGTAAAATATGTGAAACGGCATATAACAACCATTTTTGTTTTAAAAACATGTCTCAGGACATCCGCAACTTGTGGAGGTATTCGTATGGGGAAAGTAAAGATTTTATTCGGAATGTTTTTCATGTTACTCGCAATGTCCGGGGCGTCCCTTGTGTCTGCTGCGGCGACGATCGAGCTGCCTATCACGGTGGACGAAGACTACACGGCAGCTAAGGAACTGCTGGACGAGATCAACAAAGCACGTGTCAACACGTTCGGACTACATGAGCTGCAGATGGACGCATAGCTGCAGGAGATCGCGATGCTGAGGGGAGACTGTCCGAAAACCTGAAATGATGTGACTATATCGTGGGGTAAATACATCCGCAATAAAAGTGGATGATTT
>CANRIG010000025.1 GCA_947630595.1 uncultured Lachnospiraceae bacterium
ACGATCCGACAGATGATGGAGCGGCAAACGGATATGCGTATCCCCTCGGAACTGCTGCCCGTCTGCCCCCATTGCGGCAGGCCCCTGACCATGAATTTGCGCGCTGACGACAAATTTGTGGAGGACGAGGGCTGGCACCAAGCGGCTGAGCGATACGAGAACTTCCTGCGGACGCGTAGAAACGGATGGATCTTGTTCCTGGAGCTGGGTGTCGGCTACAACACGCCGGTCATTATAAAGTACCCTTTCTGGCGTATGACCGCACAGAATAAGGCGGCGACCTATGCCTGTATCAACTACGGCGAGGCTGTCTGCCCAACGGAGATCGAGAAGCAGTCAATTTGCATTGATGCGGATATTGGAGCGGTGCTGAATGATCTGCGCCGATAATCATATCAATCAACGGTAATTAAAAAGGCATATCCGTCACTCGATGCAATAGTGACGGATATGCCTTTTCTGTTGGGCGGAACACCTACTTCTGTTTTGCAAATTGTGCCTTCAAAATCTCGGCAAATTCCTCGACATAATAACCGGAATTATCGGCCTTCCAGAAAGCGCAGTAATTGCGGCTTATGGGTTTCCCGTTTCGGCAAAGCGGCCGCCTTGCAATCGTCCCGGCAAACTGTGCGGGCGCTTCGCCTCCCTCAATGGGGAGAAAACCTTTCCCGCTCACGACCATCAGCCGCGCTTCCTCCAGATTTTCGGCAAATAGAAATTTGCTCTCGATCCCGTATATTTCATGATAATAGGACTGCTCGTTCTCCTGCTGTTCCTTTGACGCGACTAAAATACAGGGAGTGTTCCGCAGATCGCCCACATTGACATACTCCAGACCGGCAATGGGATTTCTGACGGAGATTTCAATATGGCAGCTTATGACGGTCAGAACCGTATTAACATACTCGTCTGAAAAAGCGCGTCTCTGATCGTTCAGCACTAAGTCTGCCTGATTAGAACGCAACAGTTCATACAAGTCCTCGTGATTGCCGTTTTTCATATCAATAGGAATATCGGGATACTTTGCCGTAAATTCCGCCACGGCCCGCTGAAATTCCGCGCCGCCGTACCCCTTGATATATCCGATGCGCAGGACAAAATCCTCTCCCTGTGCGATCCGTTTTGTTTCTTTGCACAGCCGGTCAAAGTCCGCCATCAGCAGAAGGCTTTGCCGGTAGAAATGCTCTCCGGCGGGCGTCAGGGAGAATCGCCGGTTTTCACGTTTCAGCAGCGTTACGCCCAGCTCCCGTTCCAGGGCCTGAACCTGCTGAGAAATTGCGGACTGCGAAATGTAACACTGTTCCGCCGCCTCGCTGAAGCTGCCAGCCCGAACAACGGTCTGAAAATATTTAATCTGTTTCAGCATCCAAACAGTTCCGCCGTCTTCCGCATTCTCTCCGCAATGGAAACTCCGAACGGGCAGCGGGATTCGCACTCCTGGCAGCCGATGCACTCCGAGGCCTTGTGCTCCAGCAGCATATAGTGGGATTTGACCGTCGCGGGCGCCTCCGCCTGCATCTCCGCGAGATCGTAATATTTGTTGATCATGGCAATGTCCAGCTCCGCCGCGCACGGCCTGCAGTGGCCGCAGTAGGTGCACTGCCCGCTGTAGGAATGGAACGGCGCGTGCGCGAGCACAGACGCGTAATCCTTCTCCTCCTCCGGAGCGTTCTCATAGCGCACGGCCTGGTCGACCTGCTCTTTGGTATCGTAGCCGCACAGAACCGAACATACGCCGGGGCGCGTAAGCGCATAGTGGATGCACTGCAGCGGCGTAAGGCTTACTCCAAACGGCGAGCGCTTTTCGTCGAACAGCCTGCCTCCGGCAAAGCTCTTCATCACGGTGATTCCGACGTTCTGCTCTTCGCACAGCTGATACAGTTCCGCCCTCTCCTTATTGATGCCGGAAAGCCCCTGGTCATACTGATAGCCTTCGGTGAGCAGCTCGTCCAGGTCCTCCCCGGAAGGCAGCATGTCAAACGCCGGATTGACGCTGAAAAGGAGCATCTCGATCAGGCCCGAGCGCACCGCGAGCTTCGCGGTCTCCGGATTGTGAGAGCTCATCCCGATATGGCGGATCGTGCCTTTTGCCTTCAGTTCCTTTACATATTCCATGAACTCGGAACCCTGCAGCGCGTTCCAGTCTTCCACCGTATCCACGTAATGAATCATGCCCAGATCGATATAATCCGTCCCCAGCCGCGCGAGTAGGTCCTCAAACGCCGGCCGCACATATTTCATCTCCCTGGTGCGCACGTACTGGCCGTCCTGCCAGGTGGAGCCCAGGTGGCCCTGTACGTACCATTTTTCCCTGTTTCCGGCAATCGCCTGCCCGATGATATTTCTGGATTTCGGATCAGGCATCCAGCAGTCGATGATATTGATCCCCTGTTCGGATGCGTAGCGCATCAGTTCCACGGACTCCTCCTCCGGGTGGCGCTCCAGCCATTCGCCGCCGAATCCGATCTCGCTCACCATCAGGCCGGTCTTTCCAAGTTGTCTCTTCCTCATCTTTTTTCCTCCTTTTTAGTCGCTCTCTGTATATGCACGTTTTTTATTTTTGATTGCAATTGTTCTAAAAAAACAAAATAGCAGCTCAGAACTCCCTCAGCACCAGCTCCGTGATCCCCTGATTCTGTCCCATCGTAACGCGCTTCACCTTCGGCTCGCGTCCGTAGCTGAATTCCTCCCGCACGGCAGATGCGATCCGCGTTCCGCCGTGATAACCGTGAATCACCCGAATCCGGTATGTGCCGCCTCCGGCCGCGTCGACCTGCCGTCGAACCGCTTTCAACGCCTCCTCCACATTCATCCCGTGAACGTCAATCTCAACAATACCCATCATCCTGTCGTCCTCTCATTCTGCGGGTAAATCCCTCTCCCGGCAAATCTTTCTCCCGACAAATCTTTCTCCTGACAAACCTTTCTTCCGGCAAATCTTTCTCCCGGCAAACCTTTCTTCCGACAAACCTTTCTCACGGCAAACCTTTCTCCCGGCAAATCTTTCCTTCGGCAAATCTTTCTTCCGGGAAGTCCTTCTTTCGGTAAACCATTCTCCCGGGGAATCTCTTTTTTCTCCTCCCCGGCAAAGTTTTGTCCCGGCCGTCTCCTGACCGCCGGCCGCGCACCGGATACGCAATATTTCGCGCTATCCCCGCCGCTTCGGCCCCAGATTTCCTTCCCTGAAATGCTTCCGGCACAGCGCCGTGTAGCTGTCGTTGCCGCCCAGGACGATCTGCGCTCCGTCCCGCACGATCTTCCCGTCCCCGGTGAAGCGGGTATTGCAGGAAGCGCCCTGGCCGCACCAGCAGACCGTTTTCAGCTCCTCGATGACGTCGGCCCATGCCAGCAGCCACATACTCCCCTCGAAGAGTTCCCGGCGGAAGTCCGTCCGCAGACCGTAGCAAATCACCGGAATCTCAAGATCGTCCACGATATGCACGAACAGCTCGATCTCGGCCTTTTTGCAGAACTGCGCCTCGTCCACGATCACACAGTCATACGCGCTGATCTGTTCATCACTCATGGCCGTCAGCTCTTCCACATAGATGCATTTCTGTTCAAGACCCATGCGGCTGCGGATTACGCCGACATCCCGCGTGTCAATCTTCGGTTTCACAAGCAGGGCCTGTTTCCCTCTCTCATAGTAGTTGTACGCCGCCATCAGCGCGTTCGCCGTCTTGGAACTGCCCATCGCCCCATGCCTGAAATACAATTTCGCCACGGTCTGTTTCTCCTTCCCGTATTTTCAAAGTAAATTTCCCACCGTAAACCGGTAAATAAATCCGGTATTTCCCGCTCCATCCCTTATATGCATCTACTATACCACAGATTTTCTATATCTTCTATATTTTCTGCAAATGATCAGGCAGTACCCTGTTTTCGGGACAAACCTATTCAGGCGGCGTCCTGTTTTCGGGACAAACCTGCATTTCAAATAAACCCACGCCAGCAATCGTTTATACGCGCTCGTTCTCACGACCTTTGAGAAGCACAGCAGAACGAAAGCTGCCGCAGTATCCTGAATAAAAAAACAGCCATACCCGAATCCGCTTTCAGGTATGGCCGCGTTAATCTGTAAAATCTTGGTCTGTAAAACCTCTTTCTTATTTTGCAGTAAGGTTCACGCCCGCTTCCGCAATGAATTTCAGTCCTGCTTCTGCAATGAATTTCAGTCCCGCTTCTGCAGTAAAGTTCATACCTGCTTTTGCAGTGAAACTCACGCCCGCCGGCGGTCGAATCGCCTCGAGAGCATCATGCCGATGCCCTGCATAATCTGCACCAGCAGCACCAGAATCACCACCGTCACCACCATGATGTCGGCCTGATAGCGGTAGTAGCCGTAGCGGATGGCAATGTCGCCGAGTCCGCCCGCGCCCACGGTGCCGGCCATCGCAGAGTAGCCGAGAATCGTGCCGGTCACGATTGTGGCGTTGACAATCAGGGAGGTGCGCGCCTCGGTGATCAGTACCTTGAGCACGATTTCCATGTTGCTCGCGCCCATGCTCTGCGCCGCCTCGATCACGCCGTGATCCACCTCTTTCAGCGAGGACTCCACCATACGCGCAATGTAGGGGATGGCCGCCACGGTCAGGGGTACGATCATCGCCGTCGAACCATAGCTGCGCCCGACGATCGCCCTGGTCATCGGCTGAATCAAAATCAGCAGGATCAGGAACGGAATGCTGCGGAAAATGTTGGATATGGTGTCCAGCACCTTGTACACGGCGGCGTTGGGGCGGATGCCGTCCTTGTCCGTCACCGTCAGCAGCACGCCCAGCGGCAGTCCGAACACATAGCCCAGGAGCGTGGAAATGAGCGTCATGTAGAGCGTCTCGCCGATGCCCTCGATAATCATCATAATCACGGCTTTATCCCACATAATCGATCAACTCCTCCACTGATAGTCTGGCGGCCTTCAGATGCGCAATCATCTTGTCCCCGGCCGCGCGGTCCTCCGGCAGCTGCAGAATCATCTCGCCCTTGGCGACGCCGTCGAGGTTCCGCGTGTTGGCGTAGAGGATGTTGACCGGCAGTTTGAACGCCAGCACCATGTTGGCGATCACCGGCTCAAACGAGGAATTCTCGCTGAACACGATGCGCACGCAGCGCCTGCCCTTCATCTCCGTCACCTTTTCGTAGCCCTGATAAATCAGGCGCTTCGCCTCGCGCGATTTCGGCGCCTGGAAAATCTGCTCCACCGTGCCGTGCTCGGCGAGACTGCCGTGATCGATGATCGCCACATGGCTGCAGATTTCCTGCACCACCGCCATCTCATGCGTGATCACGACGATCGTGATGCCGTATTGCTGGTTGATTTCCTTCAAAAGCTGCAGGATGGATTTTGTCGTCTGCGGGTCAAGCGCGCTCGTGGCCTCGTCGCACAGCAGAATCTTGGGGTCGGAGGCGAGCACGCGGGCAATCGCCACGCGCTGCTTCTGTCCGCCCGAGAGCTGCGCCGGGTAGGCCTTCGCCTTTTCCTCCAGGCCGACGATCTGCAGGTACTCCATCGCCTTCCGGCGCGCCTCAGCCTTTTTCATGCCTGCGATTTCCATCGGAAAGCACACGTTGTCTATGACATTGCGCTGCATCAGGAGGTTGAAATGCTGGAAAATCATGCCGATGCTCTTCCGCTCCTCCCGCAGCTCGCGCTCGGAAAGCTCCGAGAGGTCCCGGCCGTCGATGTAGACCTTGCCGCCGGTCGGACGCTCCAGAAAATTGAGGCACCGCACCAGCGTGCTCTTGCCGGCTCCGGACATGCCGATGATGCCATAGATGTCGCCCCCGTTGATATCGAGGCAGACATCGTTCAGCGCAGTGACAGTCGTGTCCTTTAATTTGAATTCCTTGCTCAGGTGTTCGATTTTGATGATCGGTTCCATACGTTCCTCCGGCGGTCGCAGCGCGTCGTGTCTTATTCTGCCGCGGCATCATGCTTTTTCATTCACAGCCTCTGCCGCGCCCTCTGTCTTACTCGGTCACAGCCTCCGTTGCAGCCTCGGTCTCCGCCTCAGCCTCTTCGGATTCCTCAAACGGAATCACCGCGCCGTCGTAGGTGTCGTTGATGAAAGTCTTAATCTCGTCAGACTTCAGAACGTTTACCAGAGCCTGAATCTTCTCGCTGTTCTCGTTGCCTTCCTTGACTGCGATGACGTTCACATACGTCTTTGCAGCCTCGGAATCGGAGGACTCGTAAGCGATGGAATCCTTGCCAACGGAGAAGCCAGCCTCCAGCGCATAGTTGCCGTTGAGGACGACGAACGCCACCTCGCCCACAACTCTGGACACCTGAGCCGCCTCCAGCTCCTGAATCTCCACGTCGTACGGATTCTCTTCAATATCATTCACCGTTGCGGTCAGGCCTGCGCCCTCTTTCAGCGTGATCACGCCGTTGTCCTGCAGCAGCAGAAGCGCGCGCGCCTCGTTGGTCGTATCGTTCGGAACCGCGATCACATCGCCGGCCTCCAGCTCATCCAGAGAGGACTTGGTGCCCGGATAGATGCCGAACGGCTCGTAGTGGATGCCGCCCGCATTCACCAGATGCGTGCCCTGCTCCTCGTTGAAGCTGTCAAGATACGGGATGTGCTGGAAATAGTTGGCGTCAAACTCGCCGCTCTCCACCACCATGTTCGGCTGTACATAATCCTCAAACTCTGTCACGTCGAGCTCCCAGCCGTCCGCCTCAAGAATCTTTGCAGCCTCCGCCAGAATCTCCGCATGCGGCGTCGGGGATGCCGCCACCGTAATCTTTTTGTCCTCCTCCGCGCCTGCGATTCCCGCCGGAATCATAGCCGCGACTGCGGAAACTGCCAGTGCCAACGCCAGTACCTTTGATAAATTCTTCTTCATAATGCTCATCCTTTCCTTTCTCTGTTTCGCTTCCCTTTTCACCGGGAAACAACCGTCGGCGCGCAGGCGCCGCCCATGTTTTTTATCATACCACCGCCCCGGTCAAAATGCAATTCTTTCCCGGGAAAAATATCGGCCGCGCCGGTCACTCCGTAAACAGCGGCGTCGAGTAGTAGCGGTCTCCGGTATCCGGCAGCAGCGCCACAATGGTCTTGCCCTTGTTTTCCGGGCGTTTCGCCAGCTCGATCGCCGCCGCCAGCGCCGCGCCGGAGGAAATACCAACCAATACGCCCTCCTTCTTTGCCAGCAGCTTGCCAGCCGCGAACGCGTCGTCATTTTCGATGCGGATTACTTCGTCATAAATGGACGTGTTCAGCACCTTCGGCACAAAGCCGGCGCCAATGCCCTGAATCTTGTGGGGGCCCGCCTTGCCGCCGGAAAGCACCGGGGAAGCCGCCGGCTCCATCGCCACAATCCGAACCTCCGGTTTCTTTTCTTTCAGGTACTCGCCCACGCCCGTGAGCGTGCCGCCGGTGCCGACGCCGGCCACAAAAATGTCCACCTCGCCCGCGGTGTCCTCCCAGATCTCCGGGCCGGTCGTTCTCTTGTGCATCGCCGGGTTCGCCGGGTTCACAAACTGTCCGGGGATGAAACTGTTCGGAATCTCCGCCGCCAGCTCGTCGGCCTTCTCGATCGCGCCCGTCATGCCCTTTGCGCCCTCGGTCAGCACCAGCTCCGCGCCGTACGCCCGGAGGATGTTGCGCCGCTCCACGCTCATCGTCTCCGGCATCGTCAGAATGATGCGGTAGCCCTTGGCCGCCGCAATCGCCGCGAGGCCGATTCCGGTGTTGCCGGAGGTCGGCTCAATGATGACGGAACCCTCTTTCAGCAGGCCCTTCTCCTCCGCGTCCTCGATCATCGCCTTTGCAATGCGGTCCTTGACGCTGCCCGCCGGATTGAAATACTCCAGCTTGATCAGGAGCGTCGCCTCCAGGCCCAGCTCCTTCTCCACGTTCACCGCTTCCACCAGAGGCGTGTTGCCGATCAGATCCAGTGTTCCCTGATAAATCTTTTTCATAGTTATTCTCCTTTTCCTATATGTTTAGTATGTTTTAAATCGATGCTATTATAATCCTCTGCTTAGGCCTTGTCAACGGATATTTGAATTTTTTTATTCCTTTTTTATTCCCCCTGCAGATGCTGCCATATCTGGTTGCGGATCATTTCCATGGCCGGTTTGTTGAATCCGCCCTCCGGCACAATGATATTGGCGTTCTTTTTGCTCGGCTCCACAAACTGCTCGTGCATCGGCTTGACCGTGTTCAGGTACTGCCCGATCACAGACTCCAGGCTGCGGGCGCGCTCCAGCACGTCGCGCTGAATCCTGCGGATGATGCGCAGGTCGGCGTCCGTGTCCACGAAAATGCGGATATCCATCAGATCGCACAGCTCGCGGTTCTCAAAAATAAGAATGCCCTCGACGATGATCACCTTTTTGGGGTGGATGACCGCAATGTCCTTGCTGCGGTTGTGCACCGTGTAGTCGTAAACCGGGCACTCCACCGTCTTGCCCTGCTTCAGCTCTTTCAGATGCCGGATCATCAAATCCGTGTCAAACGCATTCGGATGGTCAAAATTCAGCCGGCTGCGCTCCTCGTACGTCATGTCGTCGTGCGCCTTGTAATAATCGTCATGCTTGATAATCGTCACGCTCTCCTGAAACTGCGCCGCAATCTGATTGGTCAGCGTCGTCTTGCCGCTGCCGGAGCCGCCCGCAATGCCAATCACCAGTACCTTGTCCATTCGCAAAATCCCCCGCTTTCATTCAGAATGAAATATTTACCATCATCTTACCACAGACCCCGCCGCTTCGCAAGAATCGTCTGAATCCCCTGTTTTTCGCGGCGCTTTGGCGATTTATGGCGAACGGTTTTTCTGTATTTCTGTCATATTTGCATCCGCTTATGCATAAATATGAACAAATGATGCAGATTCCGGACGCCGCGTTCCGAAACCGGCCGCGAAAAATTTCCGGTAATGTTTGACTTTATTACTATTTTTATGATAAAATATCTGTACCCAAGCACTTATTGTCGGAGGAATTTATGAAAACACTGCTGATAACCTACATCATCGTGATCAACCTGATCGGGTTTTTCCTGATGGGCATCGACAAGTTCAGAGCCAAGCGTCAGAAGTGGCGGATCCGGGAGCGGACGCTGTTTCTTGTCGCGCTGTTTTTCGGCAGCATCGGCGTGCTGGTCGGCATGTACGTATTCCGCCACAAGACCAGGCATCTCTCTTTCTCGCTTGGCATTCCCGCGATCCTTTTCGCACAGCTTCTGGCCGTGGGACTGTTTTTTTCCTGGCAGCAAAAACGCCTGGGAAGTCCCTCCCAGGCAGTGGAAAATGAGCTGGCCCTGATCCAGCAGCTGGATTCCGGGACCATACATTCCTATGTATCTTATGAAAATCTGATGAATTCCCATCTCGCCTCAGGCGCGATCGACGAGACGGCCTCCGAGGCTGTCGCCCTGTTCTTTCAGAATTTCAAATACAGCATCCTCAACGAACAGACCGACGGCGACGAAGCCGTCGTCCATGTAAACATCACCAACATCGACACGCGCGCGCTGGCCCAGGATCTCTGCCGCGAAATTCTCCGTCAGTCCGTCGCCATCTACCCTGTTTCCAGGGCCTCCACGACCAGCGATTATTACCGCATGCTGCGCGACGCGCTGGCCGCCAATTCCTATGAGACAATCGTCACACCGGCCACCTTCCGCCTGTCCCGCCAGGACAAGAACTGGGTGATTCTCACCGACCGCACGCTGGAGGACGAGCTGGTCAGCGGCTTCATCACCAACATGAACGATCCCTATATTCTTCCCGCCTCCGAGGTACTGGCCATTCACCTCGACGCACTGGCGGCGCTCACCGCCGACCAGTGGGCGGACTACCTCTCGATCAACGACGTCTTTGCCACCTACAACACCGACTACTATCAGGCCATCGACCGGGAATACATCGAGCAGCTTGCGGCCGCTTTCCGCTATAAGATCATCCGCTGCGATGAAAACGGCGATACGGCGAACGCCGTCGTCAGAATCACGAGTATCGATATGAAAAACGTGCTCACCGATTACCGCCGACGTCTGCTGCGCTACGCCGCCACCACGCAGTCCCTGCGCGATGACAGCGTCACCTTTTCCAACGAGACCTCGCGCATGCTGCTGGAATCCCTGCAGGAGAACGATTCTGTCACTTCGACGGATGTCGATATGACATTTCACAACAACGGCGCGGCCTGGGAAATCTATTTCGGCTCCGATTTTACGGACGCGCTCATGGGCGACATGTCTGGAGCGCTCGAGGCTTTCAATGCCTCCGCCCAGTCGCAGAGCGATGAAATTCACCTGAAACTGGGATAATCGGGCGCTCTAATAAATATGAAACGTCTTTACCGCCCAGCGGATCACCCGGTATTTGGGCGTCTCCAGCTCCCGCACGGCCTCCTTTAATTTCTCGCGGATGGGGAGCCCCTGCGGACAGAGCCGCTCGCACTTTCCGCAGCCGACGCACTGAGAAGCGCTGGACGTCTCGCGGCGCATGGCCGTCGACTGCAGGTACTCCCACATCCCCGACTGCCGTCCCTCGGTGTATTTGAGGTTGTAGCAGTGGAACGTCAGCGGGATGTCCACCCGGTGCGGGCACGGCATGCAGTAGCCGCAGCCGGTGCAGCCCACCCGGACCTTCTTCTGAATCTCCTGCTTCACTTCTTCCACCAGCGCGCGCTGCTCATCCGTGAACGTGTTCGGCCGCGCCTGATTGGCGATGCGCAGGTTTTCTTCCACCATTTCCAGCGAATTCATGCCGGACAGCACGCACGTCACCTGCGGCTGATCCCAGAGCCAGCGAAACGCCATCTCCGCCGGCGAAGCAAACTCCCCGGACTGCTCGATCCGCTGTCTGGCCGTCGCGGGCAGATTGTTCACCAGCCGTCCGCCGCGCAGCGGCTCCATGATGATCACCGGAATCCCCTTCGCGCCCGCGTAACAGAGGCCCTCGCGTCCCGCCTGCGAGTGCTCGTCCAGATAGTTGTACTGAATCTGGCAGAAATCCCAGTTGTACGCATCCAGCAGCGCCTTAAAGTTCTCGCTGTTTCCATGGTAGGAAAAGCCGATGTTGCGGATTTCCCCGTTCGCCTTCTTCTCCCTGATCCAGTCGCAGATACCGTAGCTCACCAGGCGTTCCCACGTCTTGACGTCGTTGAGCATGTGCATCAGGTAATAGTCGATGTGGTCGGTCTGCAGGCGGCGCAGCTCCTCCTGAAATTTTTTCTCCGCGCCCGGCACGGAGCGGATCAGGTAATGCGGCAGCTTGGTGGCCAGATTGATCTGATCGCGGCAGCGGTTCTTTGCCAGGATTTTTCCGACCGCCTCCTCGCTTCCCGGATACACGTAAGCGGTGTCAAGGTAATTGACGCCGTTTCGGATCGCGTGCATCACTTCCCGCTCCGCCTTGTCCAGATCGATTTCCGAGCCGTTCCTGGTAAAGCGCATACAGCCATAGCCCAGAATCGAAAGCTCATTGCCTTTTCGGTCTTTCCGGTACTGCACGGCATCCCCCTCCTTCCATACAGGCTTCTCTTTCTCTGTCGTTTCGCAGGCTGTAACCCGGCGGTCCGCCGTTTGCAGACTACGCTGCAGTCAGGCAGCCTGCCGTTCAGCGAACCATGTCCCGCGTGATCGACGCCAGATTCTTCGCGCCGCACATCGCCATCGTGTCCGCGAGCTCCGCGCCGATCTTTTCAATATAGAGCTTCACGCCTTCCTCCGCCCCGCCGTAAATGGCCGGAACGAACGGGCGGCAGATCAGCACCGCGTCCGCGCCAAGCGCCAGCGCCTTAAACACATCCACGCCGCTGCGGATTCCGCCGTCCACAAAAATCTTCATGCCGCTGCCGCGAAGGGCTTCCGCAATCTCGCCCAGCACCTCCGCCGTGGCCGCGCACTGATCGAGCACGCGCCCGCCGTGGTTGCTGACCACGATGCCGGCTGCGCCCGCTTTCTTTGCTTTCATGGCGCCCTTGACGCTCATGATGCCCTTGACGATAAACGGCACTCCGGCCAGCTGCGCGATCTCCGCCAGCTCCTCCACCGTCTTGCTGCCCGCCGGCGGGGTCAGATTTTTCAGGAACGGAAGTCCGGCCGCGTCCACGTCCATCGCCACCGCAAAGCTGCCCGCCGCCTTGCACAGCGCCAGCTTTTCCCGGATGATGTCGAGGTTCCACGGCTTGACCGTCGGCACGCCCATGCCGCCGACGGAACCGATGGCTTTGGTCGCCGCCTCGATCACCTTGGGATCGACGCCGTCGCCGGTGAAGGCCGCAATGCCGTTTTCACAGCAGCTGCGCACCAGAATATCGTTGTAGGTCAGGTCGTTGTATTTGTCTCCGTAATGCAGGTTGACCGCGCCCAGCGGACCCGCAAAAAACGGATAGCGGAACGTGCGCCCGAACAGCTCAAAGCTGGTGTCCGGCGTGCCGTTCTCGCAGATGGTGTCCATGACCACGCGGATTTCCTGCCATTTCTCATAATTGCGGATTGCGGTGTCGCCGACGCCCTTCGCGCCCGGCCCCGGAATCTGATTCCGGCACGCCTTTCCGTTGCAGATGCTGCAGCCCTTGCAGACGCTGCCGAGACAGCCGCGCGCCTGCTCCAGTACTTCCTGATAGTTCATATCGTGTTTCCTCCCGTTTTTCATTCTTTGTATTTGAAGCCGCCATGCCCCGCGCCGTTTTCCCGGCCTTCGGGCATATCGGCCGCGTACTTCTTTTTCTTTTTCCTGCTCACCCCAGCGCCACATCCAGGATCATCATCAGCGAAAATCCGACCGCAAAGCCGATGGTGCCAAGGTTGCTGTGTTCTCCCTGCGCCGTCTCCGGAATCAGCTCCTCCACGACCACGTACAGCATGGCCCCTGCCGCAAAGGACAGGAGGTACGGCAGCAGCGGCAAAATAAAGCGCGACAGCAGAATGGTCAGCAGCCCGGCCGCCGGCTCCACCGCGCCGGAGAGCACGCCCAGCACACAGGCGCGGGTGCGGCTCATCCCCTCCTCGCTGCGCAGCGGCAGGCTGATCACGGCGCCCTCCGGAAAATTCTGTATGGCAATGCCCAGCGACAGCGCAAACGCGCCCGCCAGGGTAATCTCCGTCTGTTTCGCCAGGATGCCGGCAAAAATCACGCCCACGGCCATTCCCTCGGGTATGTTGTGCAGCGTCACGGCGAGCAGCAGCATGGTCGTCTTTTTCAGACGCACCCGCGGTCCCTCGGCCTCGGCGCACCCCAGATGAAGGTGCGGAACGAGTTTATCCATCGAGAGTAAAAAAACGAAACCGAGACCCAGTCCCGCCAGCGCCGGAACGAAAGCGAAGCGCCCCATCCCCTGCGACATATCCATCGCCGGAATCAGCAGCGACCACACGGAGGCCGCCACCATCACGCCCGAGGCGAAGCCCAGCAGCGCCTTCTGCACCCGCGGATTCAGTTCGCCCCTCAGAAAAAATACACAGGCCGCGCCCGCCGAGGTCCCGACAAACGGCAGCAGCAGCCCCGCCAGTATCTGTGTCATTGTAAACTCCTTTTTCTCCCTGTCTTAGCATATGAGGTCCGCGGGCAATGTGTGCGCCGCTTTTGACTGTATGTTTTATAGTCTGCGGCGGATTTCCCCTGCGCGGACGGGGCAAAGCTGCGGTGAACTAATCGCTGACTGCGGCTAAGACGCTCAGGAGAGCCTTCGCGCCTAAGCCTTCGTAGGCGATGGATTTCACCTCCGCAAAAAGCGCCCCTGAATGTCCGCGCAGGGGAAATCCGCTGCAGGCTGCACTCAACGCACAGTCAAAAACCGCTGTCTACTTCCTCTCCAGCACAATATCCTTTAATGCCCGCTTTGGCACGTAGTGAACGTCGTCCGCATCGCGGTAGTAGGCCACGGACTCGCCTTCCGCCGCCTCGGTCAGCACGATCCGCTCCGCCGGCTTGCCGATTGCCACCACCAGCATCGGCGCCAGATGCTCCGGAAGATCCAGCGCACGCCGCACCTCCCCGGCCTGAAAGCTGCCGATCATGCAGCCGCCGAGGCCCATCTCCGTCGCCGCCAGCAGGATGGTCTGCGCCGCCAGGCCCACGTCCTTCTGGAAGCGCGCCAGCGACTCCCACACCTTCGTGTCCTGACAGATGATGATGAACGCGGTCGGGCACATGCCCTTATGCGGCAGCTCCAGATCCGGCAGGCCCTTGGCCCAGCCGGTCAGCGGCTGAATGCGGTCAACCTCATCTTTCTCCCAGGCAATATAATAGCGCAGCGGCTGCATGTTGACGCTTGACGCCGCCAGCCGCGCACAGTCCACCATTTCCAGCAGCTCCTCCCGGGTGACTCTGCGGCTCTCATCGTACCCGCGATAGCTCCGGTTCGCCTTCACCAAATCCTTAAACATCCTGATCACTCCTCTGTTTCCGCCAAAAGCGGCTGTTCCTGGTATCATCATAAAACATTTCCGGACAAATGTAAATGGTCCTGCCGCAAAATAAACTTACCCCTTAAGCGCTGCCTCCTGCACCATCACATAAATATGTAGAAAGTCGCGTTACTTTGGCCTGTATTCGATTTTCAAGGTGCGTCTGTCCGGGTTCCCGTCAGCAAGGCCTGCATCCGCTCTTCATAGGACGCCGTCAGGATGTCCTGTATTTTACCTTTGACACCATCTGACTCCTACGTCACAGGCAAAGAAAAAGCTTCCATTTTTACCCTCCGGACAAAAAAAGATTTTCCCTGTCCAGATGTGACTTTTCTCTCACATCCCAGACAAAAAAATCAAATAGTTTAAACCACTGACATATTACGACATATTTACTTGTAATTTTTAAGGCAGCTATATATAATTGAAGTCACCAACCAACAGAGGAGGCTTTGGATGAGGATTGATTATAGAAAACTCGGACAGATCGCTATAGATCCCAGTTACCGGAATATTCCGGCAAAAGACACAAGCGACGTCCTCGCAAATTACCTGTATTTGATGTCAAATCTGAACGCGGATGTAGACGCCTGGTCCGCCTCCGAAATGGCAATGATCACGAACAGCCTGAACAGATGGCAGGACAGGAAGACCCAGCTGAACCGCCAGCAGGTTTCTGTCGGTGACATACTGATGGTCGATCTGGGACTGCACTATGCACCCGAACTTTCCTATGGACATCCGGTACTTGTCCTTGAAGAGTGGAAAAACCTCATGTTTGTCGTTCCCGCCACCAGTTCATCATCAAAACTTGCGCAGGCATACCATCCGACAGACAACCCGTCCGGAAAATGGTATTACAGAAAGGTCGGCGTTTCAGACGGTTTCGCCCATGACTGTGTCCTGATCATCAACAACGCAAAGATTATTTCCAAATCTGCTATCCTCTCACCGATGGGGAAACTTACATGCGACCTGCAGGATGAGACACAACTTTTCCGCGAAGTAAAAAATACCCTTCTGGAGCATCTGTTTCACAGAGAATGGGCCGCTCACCAAAATCTTGCCGGAGCATATCATGAATTACAGGAAAAATTTGATGCTTTGCAGAAAGAAAAAGAGATTTCCAACGGCAGGATCCAGGATCTGGAGCACCAGATAAAAGAATTGAGCAAACCTATTGACAATCATCAAAATTAAAGGTAAGATAGAATTGTCAAAGACGAATAAGTATTACGTCTGAGGACACAATATAGATTGTACGCCGAAGGGCACGGGCACCTATCATGGTGTCCATTTTTTTGCTAAGAACTGGGCGATAATCCATTTATCTCAGCTACAGCAATAAAAGCACAGCAACAAGCCGGAGCGGTTGGACACTCCGGCTGGAACATAACAGGATGATTGAATAAGGCTCTGCACTTTTTATGACAATAATCAAAGAAGCGCACACCTGCTGCGAAATGCAGCCGCGTCATAATCGGCCAGCGCCTGTTTCATCAGGCTGGCGTCGGTCGGACCTGCGACCAGGCGGCCGCCGATCCTCTGATATTTCTCGCTGCCCCGGCCCAGCAGCAGAATCAGCGCCGGTTCCCGGCAGCGGGCGGCCATCCGCACCGCCGCGTTTACCGCCTGCGCCCGGTCCTCCACACAGACGCAGGCACATCCGGTCATCTCCACATAGTGACGAATCTGCGCGGCAATCCCCGCCTGGCTCTCCGGCCCCGGATCGTCGGCGGTGACACAGACCGCGTCGGAGAAAATACCGGAGATGAGGCCCAGCTCCCGCCGCCGGTTTAGCCCCTTGCCGCCGGGACAGCCGAACACGGTGATGATGCGCCGGTAAGCGCCGTATTCCTGAAACGCCGCCTCAAACAGCCGTTCAAAGCTCAGGCGGTTGTGCGCAAAGTCCACGATGCCGCAGAGCTTTCCGTCCCCGCTGAAAAAGGTCTCCATGCGCCCCGGCACCCGGGTCTGTTCGAGCGCCTGTTTCATGCAGTGCACCGGCACGCCGCAGACATAGGCCGCGGCGATCGCCGCCATCGCGTTTTCTATATTAAAGCTTCCCCTCATTGCCAGCTCAAAGCACTCATCAAAGCGATCACAGACGACCCGGAAAGCGATGCGCTTTCCCCGCAGGCAGACGTCCCTGCAGCGCAGGTCCGCACGCGGGTCGCAGCCGAAGGTCACCAGCCGCTCCGCCTTCCGGGCCGCGCTCAGAATCTTCTGCGCGTGATCCGCGTCCAGGTTCACGCAGGCGGTTTTCACCTGCCGGAACATCGACAGTTTGGCGCTGAAATAGTCCGCGAAATCCTCGTGTTCCTGTGGGCTGATGTGGTCCTCGGAAATGTTCAGGAAAACCCCGACGTCAAACTGCAGCCCGCGGACGCGCTGGTACTTGAGCGCCTGGCTGGACACTTCCATCGTCATATAGCGCAGGCCGGACTGCACCGCGCCGGCCAGCAGCCGGTGCACCTCCGGCGCTTCCGGCGTAGTCATCACGGCGTCCTCCTGCCGCGTCCCGTCGTAATTCAGCACGGTCGAGATCAGCCCGGTATCCGGCATGCCACGCTCCCGCTCCCAGAGGTCCAGCATCGCTTTCAGATACCAGGCGGTGGTGGTCTTGCCCTTGGTTCCGGTAATCCCGGTCAGGATCGGCCGGCCCGGCCGGTAATCATAGACAAAGGCCGACACCGCCGCCATCGCCCGCCGGATATCGCTCACGATCAGTCCCGGCAAGTCCTGACCAGGCGGAATTTCCCGCTCGCTCAGGTAAGCCGCGCAGCCGCGCCCGGCTGCCTGCTGCAGATATTCCGGGCGAAAGGCCGCTCCCTTGCAGATAAACAGCGCGCCTGGAAACGCCTCCCGCGAGTCGCAGACGACGCCGGCGATCTCCCCGTCTTCCCTGCGGACGCGGCCGCAGCATTCCCGCAGCAGACCCTGTCCCAGTAAAAAATATTTGATGGACGCCAATGTTTTCATTTCTCCCGCCTATACTTCCTTCCCCAGATACTCCTCCAGCGTAATGCCGCGGCTCATAATCTCCTGCGCCGCCTCCGCTCCGACAAAACGAAAATGCCACGATTCGTAGTCGACCCCGGTGATCTCCTCCTTGCCCCGCGGATAGCGCAGGATAAAACCGAAGCGGCTGCAGTTTTTCTGAAGCCACTGGCACTCCGCCGTCAATTCCTGCTGCTCATCCAGCACCTGATAATCCAGCGATACGATGTCCGCCGCCAGTCCCGTCTCATGTTCGCTGCACCCGGGCGGCATCGTCTCCTGCGTCTCTTTCTCGTATGCCTGCTGCCACGTCAGCCCCTCGCTCTCCATGGAGGCGGCGATGTCCTCCTCCAGCAGTTCCTCCTGCAGCACCCGGTCCCGGTAGCCGGAGGCCACCACAAAGCTGAGTCCCTCGTCCGTACCGGCGCTCAGCATCGCGCTCAGCGCGTCGTACATTTCTTCCGCCACCGCGCAGCTTTTGTTTTTCAGCCAGTGCAGGCGCGGTTCGTAGCCCTCTGGCAGCGGATGATCCTTGTTGACCAGCATCAGCAGATCCGCTTCCTGCCCCGGTTCCTCATTCACGCTGCCAAAATCCCAGATCCGTATACGGCCCCCGGAAACAGTGCGCACGTCCCGGTGCGCGCAGACCCACACCGCCGCGCCCGCGGCCAGCAAAATCCCGGCCGCAGCGAGGAGCGCACGCCGCCGTTTTCTGTGCCGTTTGCGCACGCGCAGAGGGCGCATGTTTTCCCGTTCCGGACGGTGTGCTTTCCCCTTGTCCCTGTTTTGTTCCGGGCTGCGTGTTTTTCCGCCGCCTTTATCTTGCTCCGGGCGGCGTGCTTTTTCTTCGCCCCTGTATTGCTCCGCACGACGTGCTTTTTCTTCGTCCCTGTTTCGCTCCGCACGGCACATTTTTCCTTCGTCCCTGTTTCGCTCCGGGCGGCCCTCATTCCCGCCGTCCGTATTTTGTCCCGGCATATCCGCCAGATATGGATATACAATCCGGTGACTCCGGATTTCCCCTTCTTCGTCGTTTTCATTCCAGTATGTACCCATAAAAAAATCCTCTCTGCAGCTGTCTGTTCCTTTTCCAGCTGTAAAGAGGATAACTCCGACATGTATCAGAATTTGCACAAAGTTGTATCAAATTTGTATCTTTTTCCGTTTTTCATGGATTATACGCCATATCATACGCAGCTTCCGCCTCAGGAGCCCCCGCACCTTCCACATCTCCGGCAGCCTCCGACCCGGGGCTTTTCGCGCCGTACAGTTTCCCGTCCTCTTCCAGCCGGGAAAGATTTTCCAGAATAACGTCCGAGTCCAGCCCGTACATCCGCGCGGCCTCCAGCGGGTCGTTCCACCAGAGAATATAATCGTACTCATCGGTCATACTGCTGTAATAATACGTATCACGGTCCACCGCTCCTACCGCATACCATGCCGCAAAGCTGTACCAGTCGTCCGGCAGCGGGTAGGCCCCGATGTTGTCAAACCAGCGGTCAGTGCCGTAGCCGACCGCAATTCCAAAGCCAGTCTTGTCATTTGTAATTCTCCGGTAAGCGTGGCTTTCCGACACCTCAAACGCAAGGCCGACATCCATCTCGACCGTTCCGGCCCCTCTGGTCACGGTTTCGCTCTGCGCGCCGCACACCGCCGCAAACCGGCAGTCCGGGATAAGGGAGGAATCCCGCTTTTCCGACGCCAGCAGAAAACGGATAATATCCCGTCCTTCCTCCTCCGAGCCGTCATACGAGTAGCTGCCATAAGAATAACGGTCATAGGGGAAGCTGTCATAGCCCTCCACGACTCCCTCGCCGACGGTCATGCCGAATTCTTTCAGGGAACGGTAGCCCATGCAGGAAACCATCATGTCCAGAACCGCGTCCCCGTTGGCAGAGACGAAATAAAGCATATCCGGGTCTTTGCCCATGAGAACGGTCAGCGATTCCCGGTTTTCATAATCCTCAAAATGCAGGATCTGCAGCTCGAGCGCGGCCTGATCCAGAAGCAGAATTCCGCGCACGGCCTCCGTCAGCTTTTCCGGCGCGACCCACAGCAGGCATTCTTCGGGCAGCAGGTTTGCCCCGCACCAATCGCGGATGCAGGTGCGGCAGCGGTTCACCAGGTCCGGAGCGGACGCCTGCAGCAGGTTATCGTCCGCCACCTCAAGTTCAAACAATTCCGAGTCCTCCATCATCTGCAGGGTGCGCGCGATATCCAGCGAACCGGTGTCCAGGAACGCAATATTTTCCCGGGAGGAGGTCACCGTCCGCCCCAGCATCCGCCCGTCCTGCCAGCCGGCATACCAGCCCGGCAGAAACCAGGCCAGCGCCACCGAGACCGCCAGCGCCAGCACGCCAAAAGCGTATTTCAGGATTGTTTTCCAGCCTGCGTTCGTCATATCTTACCTCATTCCCCGCTTCTGCGCGAACGTCTCCGGCGCTCCGTGCGTTCCCGCCGCCTGCGGCCGCGCCCCGTCTCCTGCGGATTGCCGAAACGCACCGTGACCTTCAGGCCCTCTCCCGGCGCGCTCTCCATCTGCCAGACCGCCTGATGCAGCTCCACGATTTTCCGGCACAGCGCCAGCCCGAGCCCAGCGCCGCCTTCCCGGCGGGCGCGCGATTTATCTACCATATAAAATGCCTCCGTGATGCGCGAAAGCTCCTCCGGCTCCATCCCGCGTCCCTCGTCGCGCACCGTGATGCAGTAGCCCTCCGGCACGTTTTCCCCGCTGACGTAAATGGTCTGTCCCGGCGACGACGCCTTGCGCGCATTGTCCACCAGATTGATCAGCAAAGACTGCAGCAGATCCCGGTCACCGTAAATCGTCCCGTCCTCCGCCGACAGCTGTAGCGTCAGCTGCGCCTCGCCCAGTGACTGCCCCGTCGCCTGCGCCACCTCCCGCAGCAGCTCGGGCGCCGGAACCGGCCGGCGGCTCACCGTCTGGCGTCCGGCCAGCGTCAGCTCCAGCAGCTTGTACGACAGCGACTGCAGCCGCTTGCCCTGCCGGTAAATGTAGTCCGCGCACATGTCGGTTTCCTCCGGCGAGAGTTCCATCTGGCGGATGGTATCGGCGTAGCCGATAATCGAGGTCAGCGGCGTTTTCAGCTCATGCGCGAAGGCCGCCGTAAATTCCTCCTGGCGCTGCACCTCGTTCTGCAGCTGCTCCATCTGCCGGTTCATGGTGTTGGCCATCCAGTTGAAATCCGCGGCCAGCATTCCGATCTCGTCGCGGCTGCGGATGTTCACGCGCGTGTCATAGCGCCCCATAGCAAACTGCCGCGTCGCCCGCGAGAGCTTCTGCATATTGCGCATAACCAGAAACAGCACCAGCAAAATCAGGCCGCCAAGCAGCACGGCCACCAGCAGCACACCGGCCTGATAGCGTCCGTACATCGCCGACCGCTGCGTGAAAATGCCCGTGATGTTGCGTGTGGTTTCCACCGCCATGCCGTTGCCGCACTGTGCCAGCACCACCGCGTAGGTCTCCCCGTCCCGGCGCACGATCTCATAGCCGACGTTGTGTTCATCGTCCAGCGACTCCGCAATGCTGTGCTCCAGCCGCAGGGCGTTGTCCTCATAGAGCACGCTCCCGTCCTGCGCATAGACGCGCGCGCTGCCTTCCCCGGCGTCCTTTTTCCGGTAAAAGCTCTCGACCAGACGCGCCATCGACGCCTGCGCCTGCTGCTCCTCCGAAAGGCTGTGCAGCGTCAGCTCAAAGGAATTCTGGAACACCTGGTTCTCCGTCGTGCAGCGCTCGATCTCCCGGTCCAGGCTGCCGCTGAAGCTGTCCTGAATCATCCACATGCCAAACAAAGTCAGAAACAGCACAAAAAGCGGGGTTGTGAGGAAGAATAATTTCCAGGACAGTCTCATGGTTCTTCGTGTTCACCCCGCTTTCACATGTTCAAACTTCTATATATAGAAACAACCGCATCATCCTCACGGGCACACCAGCCGGTAGCCCACCTTGTAAATGGCCACGATGTGATCCTCCAGGCCCAGCTTCTTTTTCAGCCGCTGCACATGCAGGTCCACGGTGCGGCCGCGGCCGCTGTACTCGCCGCCCCAGACGTTTTCATAGATGGTCTCGCGGTAGAGGGCGCGGTTTTTGTTGCGCACAAACAGCAGAAGCAGTTCATACTCCTTTGTCGTCAGGTCCACCGAAGTCCCGCCGCGCAGCACGGTCCTGGAATCGGTGTCGATCTCGATGTCCAGCAGCCGCAGCCGGCGCTCGGTCTTCCGGCAGCGCCGCAGCACCGTCTCGACGCGGGCCAGCAGCTCGGCGATCTCAAACGGCTTGGCGATGTAATCCTCCGCGCCCAGCTTCAGGCCCTTCACCTTCTGCTTCGTCTCGCCCATCGCCGTCAGGAAAATCACCGGAATATCCATGTCTTTGGCGTATTCCAGCACCTCGTAGCCGTTCAGCTTCGGCAGCATGATGTCCAGCAGGATCAGGTCAAACGGCCGCTCCCCGATCGCGTTCGCCGCCTCCTCGCCGTCAGAGGCCACCTCGCACTGATATCCGGCCTTGACCAGATTCATGCGAATCAGGTTGGCGATAGCCTCCTCGTCGTCCACAATCAATATCCTTATCATTATACTCTCCCCGTGTCTGTCACCTTTCTCCATTCACTGCGTCTGTCCGGTGCAAAACATTTCCATTCACTGCGCCCGTCCCGTCGCAAAACATTTCCGTTCACTGCGTCTGCCCCGGCACAAAGCATTTCCCGTTCCCGTTCGCTGCGCCTGTCCCGGCGCAAAACTTCCCTCTCACTGCATCTGCCCCGGCGCGCGGAATCCCTCGCCGATCACCTCGCTGGACTCCACGATAATCACGAACGCGGCCGGGTCCACCTCATGCGCGCGCTTGCGGATCAGGTACATTTCCTTGTTGCTGCTGGCGCAGAGCACCACCTTTTTCTCCGCGCCGGAGTAGCCGCCGACCGCATCCAGCACCGTGGCGCCGCGGCCCGCGATCTCGTCCACCGCCTTCACCATCCGCTCCGGGCAGTCCGTGATGATCATGGTCAGCTTGCCGGCCAGCGACCCGTACAGCACCTTGTCCAGCACCGCCGAATACAGGTAGGTCAGAATCAGACCGTAGATCACCGCGTCGAGGCTGCCCAGCAGCGCGCCGCCGGCCATAATCACCAGCGCGTCCGTCACCAGCGCAATCCGCCCCACCGAATAATGCGGGAAATAATAGCGGACCGCCATAATAATAAAGTCAAACCCGGCGGTCGAGGAACCGCGCATAAACACCACGCCGTAGCCCACGCCGCAGAGAATGCCGGCGCACATGGCGGCAATCATCAGCTCGCCCCGGTAAGCCGGGCAGTACGGGCCGAGAATGTTCATAATCGCGGAGGTGATGACCAGCGTTTTCAGGGAGCGGAGGTAAAAATTCCGCCCCAGAATCCGGTAGCAGCCGATCGCCACCGGAATATTCAGCAGCAGAATCAGGGTGCCCACCGAAATCCTCGTCAGCCGGTAAAGAATCAAAGCCATGCCGGATACGCCCGCCATCGGGAATCCGGCCGGTATTGCAAAGCTGTAGACTGCAAAAGAAACCAGAATCCCGCAGCAGATATCCGCCAAAACGTCAACGCTCCATTTTTTCCATAATTCCTGTCTGTTCACTGCGGCCTCCTTCCGTGCGCGAAAGCCGGGGCTGCGCTTTCCGCACAGGCATAACGTCCCTGCAGCGCATCCGTCCGCCCCTGAGCCCACGCCGCAGAACCATTCTAGCATAAAAAGTGAAACAAAAAAAGCCCTGTGCACACAGGACCTTCTACTGCCGGCGACCGGACTCGAACCGGTACGAGGTTGCCCCCGAGGGATTTTAAGTCCCTTGCGTCTGCCAATTCCGCCACGCCGGCAACACAGTCAGGGAGAAAGGCTTTTTTCGTATAGGAAAGTTAAAAACTTTCCTATACGAAACAAAAAGAGTTCCTCATCGGAAACTCCTTTGCGCCGGAGCAACTGCGCCGACAGCCCACCTTGAAAGTGAAACGACCCAGAAGAGACTCGAACTCTCGACTTCCGCCGTGACAGGGCGGCGCTCTAACCAACTGAGCCACTGGGCCTTACTACATATCAAAAAGTGAAACAGAGAATCAATGGACCTTCGGGGACTCGAACCCAGGACCGACCGGTTATGAGCCGGTTGCTCTAACCAACTGAGCTAAAGGTCCAAGAAGCCGATGATCGGACTCGAACCGATAACCTGCTGATTACAAATCAGCTGCTCTGCCAATTGAGCCACATCGGCGCGGCTGATACCTGTAATGAATATGCCGCATTCCGGCGGCATCTAAGATCATAGCATAAGTTCCAGCCTTTGACAAGCGCATTTTATGAACATCCATTTAAGATCAATTTAACATCTGTTTAATTTTCTGTTACAATTACAGCGCCGTCTCCGGCCGCTGAAAATGAATGGTTATGCTGCAGATTTCGGCCTGCGTGCCCACGCGCATGTTGGGGCCGAACACGCCCACGCCGGAGGTGACGATATTGTACATGTTCCCCTTTTTCAGGCAGCCGCAGGCGTTCTCCCACGTCAGCCGGCAGATCAGGTTGCCCGGAAACATCTGCCCGTCGTGGGTATGGCCGCAGAGGTCCACGTCGGCTCCTGCGTCCGCGAGCTCCTGCAGCTCCCTCGGCTCGTGGTCGAGCACCAGCACCGGTTTGCTCCGGTCCAGCTCCGCCATACATTCCTCCGGCGTTTTGCGCACCGCAATGCCCCGGCCGGGCCGCCTCGCATCCGGCCGCCCGTACAGGTAGACGCTGTCCGCGATCAGCGCATACTCCTCCCGCAGCAAACGGATGCCGGCCTGCTCCAGAAAGGCGTCCATCCGCGGATCGCTGGCCTTTTCCCGGCCGCCGCCGAAGGTAAAGCCGGCGAGCACCTTTTCCTCCACATCGTGGTTCCCATAGCACGCGTAGACCCCGTACCGGCTTTGGATTCCCCGGAGAATCGAGGCCAGCTGTTCCGGGTCGTCCAGCGCCTCATAGGAATTGTCGAAAATATCCCCCGCGATCACCACCAGGTCGGGATGTTCCTCATTGATTTTTCGCACCATTTCGGCCATGCGCCCGCAGCCGGTGTTGTATCCCAGATGCAGATCCGCCGCCAGCACCACCCGCAGATCGTCCAGCGCGCCGCCGTCCTTCTCCACGGTAATCTCATAGCGCGTCGTATGGAGGATTCCGGCCTGGATGAGCCCGTAAACGCTCACGCCAATCGTCGCCAGGATGCAGGCCGCGCCGGCGAGCACAAACGTTCTGCGCGAGCTCAGAAGCTCCCGGCTGACCCACGGGCAGCGACGCAGAAGCAGGCGCAGCGCGTCCGCAAAGGCCACGGTCAGGATCAGATACAAAGCGGCGCCCAGCCACCAGTTCCCGATCCGCCTGACCGCGCGGGCCGCCCTTCCCGTTGGCATCAGAAACCCGATCAGCACCGCCGCCGCAAAAAAGGCATAAACAAACGCCGCCGTTCCCCGCGCCCATGGCCTGCCCAGCCTTTCATGGCAGGCTCCGAGCCAGCGAAACAGCCAGCGCAGAACATAAAGATTCACCAGCAAATACACCGGCGCCAGATATACCGCAATCATCCGACCCCTCTTTCCGTCAGGCCCCGGCCTGCACCCGTCAAAATGTCACTCACTGTATTTTCTCCGCATCCTCTCCCCGGATCCGGTCAAACGCCTGCTCATACGCGCGGACAACGCCCTCCCGCAGATAGGCCGTCAGCTCCCCCTCAATCTGCGGCAGAAGCTGTACAAACACCGGTGACAGCCGCGTCCCGGCCTCCCGGCGCACCTGCGCCAGCGCTTCCTCCGGCGTCAGCCCGACGCTGCCGCCGCCGAACTTTACGTCCGTCAGGCCCACCAGGTACGAGGCGATGCCGACGATATCCGTGATCTGGCGGTTCGGATCCTCCTCCCGCCGGTACTCCTCCGGATAGCCGCCGCTGCCGTCGTAGAAGCGGTGGTGTCCCAGCGCCGCCGGCACGTACTTCTGCGTCGACTCGCAGCGGGACAGAATCCGGCGTCCGGCGTCCGTGTGATAGCCGTACATCCGTTTTTCCTCCTCCAGCTGCGACCGCGCTGCCGTCGTCACCAGGCTGTCAAACAGAAAGATGCCGATGTCGTGCAGCATGCCGCACTCGTAGGCAAACTGCGCAATCTCCGGGCCGCGCCTGCGCACCTCGGAGACGTCTTCGCAGGAGAGCACGCCAACCAGCTGCTCCGGCACAGTCTCCAGCGCAGCCTGCGTGATCATCCGCGTGATGTCCGCCGTCAGCTGCAGGAACACATAGATGTCCGGGTCGCGGCTTATGACCAGGTTGATCAGAAAGTCCCGGGCCTGAATCCCGTCCGGGTACTCGATGAACGTCGTCAGGCCGTCCAGAAGATGGCTGATCAGGCGGCTGTTGAGCGTGCCGTTCGGCACGCCGTGCACATACCGGATCATCCGCCCGTACATGTACAGCAGCACTTCTTTTTTCCGACCGATCAGCGATTCGTCGCTGCGCAGATATTCCGCATAGTAGGCGGGCAGCATGGCGTTGCCCCAGAGGCCGTCCATGGAAAAATCATGCGCGTCCTGATCCATGAACACCTTTTCCATGCTGGTCAGAAGCTGTGAAAGCGTCAGCACGCCGCAGTGGTACAGGGCGATGTCATACTCCAGCACCCAGCGCGCGGACGGCTTCCTGCCCTTCTTTTCTACGTCCTCCATCTGCTTTTTGTAAACGTATTCCGCGGATTCCATGACCTCGCGCACGATCCGGGCGTCCGCTGTGCCCATGCGCAGCATCTGCATCGCCGTCGTCCGCTCCTGATGGCTTTTGTAGAGAAACGTGTCCCAGGGCAGGGAGGGGGTCTTCCGGTGGTATTCCGGGTCGGTCAGCACATGGAACGAGCGCCGTATGGCCTTGCTTTTCCGCTCCGCCTCCTCCGGAGTGTCCCAGCGGTAGGCCAGCGCCAGATTGGCCATCGCCCGGTGGATGTAGCCGCGCGTCTCCGCGTCCTCAATCTCGTCGTACTGCCTGATATAGGAGGCCGCCTCGCCGAACATCAGGCTCATTTTCCAGTTGTAATCGTTTTTGTCCGCCAGGCGGATGATCTGCTGCATGTAAAACAGCGCCATCCCCGTGTGGTAGAGCTGGCGGATCAGCATATCGCGCCGGCCGTGCCTTCTGGCGAAGGCGACCAGCGCATTGCGCACCGTGTAATTGAGCACAAGGTCCAGCTGCCTGGCCCCGCGCAGCAGATGCGACGCGAAATCCTCGAGCTCCGCAATCTCCTCGTCGGAGGCGGAAGCGATGTCGTCCAGCACCGGCATCAAATTCGTGCGCAGAAGCTCCGTATTCTCCCGGATAATCCCGCGGATTCTGATATTGTTCTGCCTGCGTTCCTCGATAAACTGCGGGATGTCCTCCGGTATACCGGAAGAAAAATCCGACAGAGCCATCACCTGCAGCAGATTTTCAATGTATTTTTCCTGATATTCCCTCATACGCCGCGCCTCCCCAGAAAACGCTCCAGGCAGGCAAACAGAACGTCCATGTCCAGCGGCTTGGGCACGTGGGCGTCCATCCCGGCCTCCAGAGACTGGTTGACGTCCTCCACAAAGGCGTTCGCCGTCATCGCCACGATGGGAACCTCCCCGGCGTCCGGCCTGTCCAGGGCGCGCAGACGCCGCGTCGCATCCAGTCCGTTCATCACCGGCATCTGAATGTCCATCAGAATCAGATCAAAATAGAACGGCGGCCTGCTCCGGAACAGCTCCAGCGCCTGCTGCCCGTCCTCCGCCGTCTCAATCGAGACGCCCGTCATCTGCAGAATCTCGCAGGCGATTTCCCGGTTCAGCTCGTTGTCCTCCGCCAGAAGCACCCTTCTGCCCTCAAAACTGCGCTGCGCCCGGCCGCTCTCCTGCTCCTGCTCCATCCGGCCCTGCGGGGTAAAGGCGTAGAGCCCGGCGTACAGACGGCTGCCAAACAGCGGCAGCGGGATAAAGGCATCCACGCCCGCGCGCGTGAACATGTACTCGGTATGCTGCCAGTCTCCCTCCGCCAGCAGAATAATCGGAAAATCGCTGCCCATGCGCCTGCGGATTTCCGGCAGGAACGACAGAAGCTCCACGCCCTCCGTCTTTTCCGCCGCCAGGAAGGCGAAATATTCGTAATCCGCAAAAATCGCCTCGTTTATGTAATAGACCGCCTGCTCCGGCTCCTTCGCCCAGTCCACGGAAATGCCCGTGCGCTCCGCCATCTCCTGCACCGTCTGCGCCCGGCTCTCCAGGCTGTCCAGCAGCAGGATGTGCTTCCCGCACAGCGCTTCCTGATACGCGCCCAGGTGCATGGCCGCCGCCTTCAGCGGAACGGTGATGGAAAAACAGGAGCCAACTCCCGGCTCGCTCTCGACGGATATGGCGCCGCCCATCAGCTCCACCAGATTCTTGGCGATCGCCATGCCCAGGCCCGTGCCCTGAATCTTGCTGATGGTCAGGCTCTGCTCGCGCTCAAAGGGCGTAAACACACGCGAGAGAAATTCTTTGCTCATGCCGATGCCGGTGTCGCGGACGTAGAGGTTCAGGAGAAGCCGCTCCGGGTCCTCCCCGCGGAGAATCTCCATGAACATGGTGACCGTGCCGCCGTCCGGCGTAAATTTGATGGCGTTGGAAAGCAGGTTCAGACAAATCTGTTTGAAGCGGAGGGCATCCGCCACCACGCGCTCATGCTCCACCCGCCCCAGCTTCAGTTCAAACTTCTGATGCTTCGCATCTGCCTGCGGCCGCGCCACGATCAGGATTTCGTGCAGGATGTCCGCAATCTCAACCTCCTCTGGCTGCAGCGTAATCCTGCCGCTCTCGATCCGCGACATGTCCAGCACCTCGTTGATGATCGACATCATATGGCCCGAGGCGGTCTTGATTTTGTTCAGGTATTCGCGAATCCGCGCCGGCGTCTCCTTCTGCGTCAGCGCAATATCGGTCATGCCGATGATCGCGTTCATCGGCGTGCGGATATCGTGCGACATTTCCGAGAGGAAGCTGGTCTTGGCGCGGTTGGCCATGACCGCCTCGTCCAGCCTGCCCTGCACCCCGCGGTAATAATCGCTCACGTCCCGCAGAAGGCAGACGCAGAGGCCGTTCCAGGCAAAGAGCACCGCAAGGAAGACCCGGCCGCCGATATGGCAGAACAGCGGGTCCGTCTTATCACAGGGCTCCGCCGCCCGCGCAAGCAGCTCCACAGCCTCCGGCTCCGGCATCGCCGCAAGCGCCGAACCGCCGTCCGGGCAGAGCTCCTGCGCCGCCTGATTCTGAAAAATAAGCGCGCTGCGCCCTCCCGCCGTCTCAAAACAGAGCGCCGGAATTCTGACATTTCCCCACATCTCTTTCAGCTGTTCAACAATTTCCATCTATGTCTTCCTTCTTCTGCAAAACAATCTGTATTTATAAGTTTAACACAGATAGTATGATTATTCAACAGCATATCCCCGCGAAACCGCGTTTCCCGCGCCGCGGAATTGCAGAAAATCCGATATCTTTGTTGAAACATTCCGCTTTCCATGGTACAATATTTTCTTATCAGAGTAGCCCGATATCTTTTCTGACCGACGGAGGTACCATATGAGCGCTGCTGACCAGCCCCGAAAAGAAAATAACCGCCACATTGTTTCAGATATTGTATTTGTCTGCGTACTGCTGGCGTTCATCGCCTATTCCTTCTTCGTTTTCGTGCGGGACAACAACGACCGCATCATCGAGCAGAACAACAGTTTCATCGAGACTGCTACCAGGCAGACCGCTGAGCGCGTCAGCGACCTGATCGACTCGTCGCAGAGCAGCGTGGCGCTGATGGCGCATCTCTACGGCTCGGTCATGACGCAGCCGGTCGTGGACGCGGAGATGCTGCAGGATATGTGCGACCGCTCCCCATTCGACTATGTGGAATTTATCAACACCGAGGGGATCGACCTGTCGGCCGACGGGCGCACGGCGGATCTCTCGGACCGTGAATATTTTCTCGACGGCATACAGGGCAACAGCGGCAAATGCGTGATCCACAATTCCAGAATCACCAACGAGACGCTGCTGATTTTTTATTCACCCTTTTATTATAAGGAACAGATCATCGGCGTGCTCAGCGGCATTATGCGGGGCGAGACGGTCTGCCGCATTCTCACCGCAAATTATTTCGGCGTGCAGGCCAGCACCTACCTGCTGGAGCACAACGGGGACGTCGTGCTCTGCGTCGGCGACCAGTCGCAGCCGGAAAACCTGCTGGAATCGATGACAAAGAACAACCGCCTCCCCGAGGCCGAGCGCCGGAAGCTGGAGCAGGCCTGCACGGAGGGCGATTCCACCAGCTTTAATTACCAGGGCTCCAGCGGCGCGGGCAGCGCCTACGTCACGGCCTTAAACGACAGCGACTGGCTGCTGGTGCAGAACTTCCCCTCCTCCCTGACCCGGGCCATGACCCAAAGCGCCAACTCCGCGGGCATCCGGCTGGAGACCAAGCTGTTCATCGCCTTTCTGGCGTACGTCCTGTATCTGGTGATCAAGAATCAGGCGCAGAAGCGCCAGCTGGTTTCCGAGAAGCAGGAAATGTCGCAGATTGTCAGCGCCGTCACCCAGCTTTTTACCCGCTTCGCCCTGGTCAATTTTGAGAACGACACCTACGAATACCTGGAGGACAAGAAGTGCAGCGCCCCGGAAAAGGGCACCTACTCCGACCTGATTCGCTATCTCACGCCCAAGTACGTGTATGACACCGACACCGCGGAGAAGACGCACGTCCTGATTTCCAGGGAACACGTGCAGAAAGCCCTCACCGAAAGCACGCCGTACCTGCAGTACGAATATCAGATCGACATGAACGGGCGGCGCTGGGAGAATCTCTCCATCCTCTGCCTGACCCGCAAGGACGGCCTGCCCAACGACGTCCTGTATGCGATACAGGATGTGACGTCGCTCAAGGAGCGCGAGCTGCAGATCCGCCTGGCGCTGCGCAACGCGTCGGACGCCGCCGAGGCGGCCAACCGCGCCAAGTCCGATTTCCTGGCCCGGATGTCCCACGACATCCGCACGCCGATGAACGCCATCATGGGCATGACGGCAGTCGCGGCCATGCACCTGGACGACCAGGAACGCCTGACGGACTGCCTGAGCAAGATCACCATCTCCAGCCGCCATCTGCTGGCGCTGATCAACGACGTGCTGGATATGTCGAAAATCGAGAGCGGCAAGGTCACGCTCTCCGAGGAGCCGTTCGGCATGCCAGATATGGTGGAAAGCATCCTGACCATCATTCAGTCGCAGATCAACAGCAAGCGTCAGGAGCTGAAGGTACATATTTCGGATATCCGCCACGAAAACGTCATCGGCGACACGCTGCGGCTGCGCCAGGTTTTCGTGAATATTCTCGGCAACGCCGTGAAATTTACGCCTGAGGGCGGCACCGTCACTTTCTCCATCCGCGAATGCGATTCCCGGATTCACGGCATGGCCTGCTACGAATTTGTCTGCGAGGACACGGGCATCGGCATGGACGAATCGTTCATCGAGACCATCTTCGATCCCTTCACCCGCTCGCAGAACTCGGTCAGCCAGAACATCGAGGGCACCGGCCTCGGCATGTCCATCACCCGCAACATCGTGCGCATGATGGACGGCGATATCCACGTGGAGAGCCAGCTGGGCGTCGGCTCGAAATTCACGGTGCAGATTCACCTGAAGCTGCAGGATCAGGAGACGGAGGACATCGGCGAGCTGGCGGACCTGCGGGTGCTGGTGGCGGACGACGACCAGGATTCCTGCGTCAGCACCTGCGATATCCTCAACAGCATCGGCATGATCGCCGAGTGGGTGCTGAGCGGCGACGAAGCCGTCAGCCGGACCGTGGCCGCCCACAAAACGGAACAGGATTTCTCCGCGGTCATCCTGGACTGGAAGATGCCGGGCAAGGACGGCGTCGAGACGGCGCGCGAAATCCGCCGCCTGGTCGGCGACGACATCCCGATCATCATTCTCTCCGCCTACGACTGGAGCGACATCGAGGCCGAGGCGCGTGAGGCCGGCATCCAGGCCTTCATCGAGAAGCCGCTGTTCCGCTCCCGCCTGGTCTACGCGCTCAAATCCGTGCTGTCGCAGGGTGAAAAAAGCAAAAAGCTCCCGGTATCCGATCTGACGCACGCCAGCTACGAGGGAAAACGGGTGCTTCTGGTGGAGGACAACGAGCTGAACCGCGAAATCGCGAACGAACTGCTCTCCTTCATCGGCGTCGCCGTGGAGCAGGCCGCGGACGGGCAGGCCGCCGTGGATATGGTGAAAAACAATCCGCAGCATTATTATGATCTGATCTTTATGGACATTCAGATGCCCGTCATGAACGGCTACGAGGCAGCGCGCTGCATCCGCAGCCTCGGACGCGGGGACACCGACCGGATTCCGATCATCGCCATGACCGCCAACGCCTTCGCCGACGACATCCGCGAGGCCCGGGAGGCCGGCATGAACGACCATGTGGCAAAGCCGGTGGAGGTCGCCAAGCTGCTCGAAGCGCTGGAGCGGTGGCTGTAAAAAACGCCGCCGGCCCGCTGCGGCTGTCCTATGCTTTCAGCGCTTCACTCAAACTTTCCGGAATCCCTCTCGGCCCTCTCACCGCACGGATTCCGTACTTTTCACCCAGCACCTCGAAAGTAAACTGATCCGGTCTGTAGCGTTTCCGCAGTTTTATTTTCATCAGGCTTGTCATGCGGACTTCTCCGGAATCAAACCGGAACGGAATATCCGTCTCCGTCACCCTGCACTGATAAAGAATCGCCGATACCGGGGCGGCGACATACATAAACACCGTGTCGCCGGTTTTGATTCCCCTGCCCTGCTTCCAGTCGATCTCGTCCGCCTGGGAAAAGGCCGCTTCTATATCATAATACTTCGGGTTGGCCGGGACAATCCACTCTTTGGCAGGCCTGAGCGCCTGCTTCGTTTTGGCGGACGCCGTGGCCAGATAGCTTTCCTCCAGCCACCGGCAGATTTCCTGAAAGGAGACCGCCCCGTGCAGAGAAATCGAAATCCAGTTTCCTTTGCTGATATGATAGCCCCGGAAAATCCCCTCCTGCTGCACCAGAGCATCCGCAAGAAACGAATCCGGCATTTTAACGTTCAGAATGTCCACGGCTTCTTCCGTCTCCAGGCCCAGCCTGTTTCCCGGCACATCCATGACCAGCGCAAACCATTTCTGATTATCGCTGTGCCGGAAAGCCGCATAGCCCGGATACCGTCTCCACAGGTATTCCGGGGATACCCGGTATTTTTTCTTAATATAGGCAAACAGCCGTTTCCTGAGCGATTCCATGTCTGTTTTCTCCTGTGTCCTGCGGTCCTTTGAGGTGTTTCCTTTCCATATTATATTTCGTTTTCCTGCGGGAGACAAGGGTTAAGTGCAGTCTGTTTGTCATGTTTCTCATATCAGTTTTCTTTTTTCTGAAAAAACGAAAAACAGGATCATTCCACAGGATACGTCTTTCCGATATGAAAAGGCCGATGAATATTCCATCCATCAGCCTAATCCTTTTTGATCCGTATTATTGTTCGGAATAACTCCCGAATCGTGATCCGCAATACTCAGCAGGTGGCTCCGCCCTTGACCGTCTTCTTCAAGACAGCCGTCTTGTCGATGCTGCCGCTGATCAGCTTCTCGTTGACATAGTCAAAGCCCAGCCGCTGGATCGTATCGGCAAAGCGCTCGCCGGAAATTCCCTCGTCGCGGAACAGAAGGATCGCCTTCTCGACCACGTCCATGACTTCCTCCTCTGATGTAAAAATCTTGGTCAGAGGCTGGCCGTGCGCGATCTTCTTTCCCCAGCGGCCGCCGATAAAGACCTTGAAGCCGTACTGATATTCTTCAAACGCGCCGAAGGGGCATTTGCCGGCGCAGCGTCCGCAGCTGTTGCACTCTTTCGGATCCACATGAATCTTGCCGTCCACCACCTCTGCGATCTTGATCGGGCAGCTCTCCGCCACCTGGCATTTCTTACATCCGCGGCACTTCGCGTAATCGATCATAGGCACCTTCTGCCCGATGATTCCCAGGTCGTTCAGGCTGGGCTTCACGCAGTTGTTGGGACAGCCGCCGACGCAGATCTTGAACTTGTGGGGCAGGGTGACGCCGTGATAGCCGACGTAGAACCGCTCGTGAATCTTTTCGCTGAGGCCGTAAGTGTCGGCCAGTCCGTACTGACAGGTGGTGCCTTTGCAGGAAACCACAGGGCGGACCAGGCTTCCGGTACCGCCGGTGGACAGGCCATGTTCGGCCAGGAAATCCATCAGCGGCTGGAGCTCCGCGTAATGCACGCCCTGAATCTCCAGCGTCAGGCGGGTAGTCATGGTCACAGCGCCCGAGCCGAATTTCTCGGCGGCCTCCGCGATGACGCGGTGCTCCTCGGATGTGATCTTTCCGTTGCGCGTGATGACGCGGACATTGAACACATCGGGGTAGCGTTTATCCTGCAGGCAGCCCAGGCCCTTGACCCGTTTGATCTCCTCGGGAGGCAGAGCGCCGCCCTCGAACGAAACCTTCACATCGTTGACGAACAGGCCGCCTTCGAGAGCCAGTGTGTTGGTATACCCATAAGCTTTCAGACGGTTCTGCAGGAAATAAGCGCGCTTGCCCTTCGCGCAGACCAAAAGCAGCTTTTCGTCCAGTCCCAGACCGTCGATCGGGCCGTTCACCTGTGTCAGATTCACCCACTTTGCTCCCGGGACAGCCGGAGCCGGGCTGGCGTCGATCACCTTATAGCCCTTTGCCTTCGTCGCGGCGTACTGCGCAGGCGTCATCGTCTCATATGCGCCGCTCATCTTGTTTTCGAGAATATAGCAGGCCTGAACAAACGGATGGATCGCGGTCGAGAACGGAGGCGCATAGGAAAAGTCCATCGTGTCGAAATCTTCGGCCTTTGCCCCCAGCGAAATGCCTGTGACCGCAATGTCCGTCATTTTGTCCACGGCGCCCGCGCCCAGCACCTGCATGCCCAGCAGCTTATGGCTCGCCCTGTCGGCGACCAGCTTGGTCACAAAGGTGGAAGCGTCCGGGTAATAGTGCGCCTTGTCGTCCGTGACGCAGGTCGCGGTGATCACGTCGAAGCCCGCCTCTTTGGCCTGCGCCTCGGTCAGGCCGGTGCGTCCGGCGTTCAGATCGTCCGCCAGCTTCACAACGCCGGTGCCGAGGCAGCCGCCGTAGGGAGCTTCCGTCCCGGTCAGATTCTTCGCCAGCAGACGGCCGGTGATGTTGGCGGTAGAGCCCATGGCGGACCACTGTCCCCTGCCGGTCAGGCGGTTGCACACCTGCGCGCAGTCACCGACCGCATAGATATCGGTCAGATTGGTTCTCTGGTACTTGTCCACCACAATGGTGCCGCGGTTCATCTCGATTCCGGAACCGGCCAGCCATGCCGTGGCAGGGCGGACGCCGATCGCCAGCACCACGGTCTCGCCCTCAAAACGGCCGACCGAAGTATCGATGCCGGAGGCTTTCTCGCTGCCCAGGATCTCCGTCAGACCTGCGCCGGTGACGACGCGGATACCCTTTGCCTGAAGCTGCCTGCGAATGTAAGCGGCCATCTCTGCGTCGAACAGGTTCGGCAGCACCTGGGCGGCCATGTCCACCACCGTGACCTTCAGGCCTTTTGCCAGCAGGTTTTCCGCGATTTCCAGGCCAATGAAACCGGCGCCCACCACCACGGCGCTGCGGCATTTGTTCTCATCTATGTACGCGCGCAGGCCAATCGCGTCATCCGGGGTACGCATCGTAAATACGCCCGCCAGATCCTTGCCCGCCACATCCGGGACGAACGGCACCGCTCCGGTGGCAACGACCAGCTTATCGTAGGAAACCGTCTCGCCGTTCGCGAAGGCAACCGTCCTGGCGCCCGCATTCAGAGAAACCGCCTCCATTCCTGTCTTTACCTCCACGCCGGTGAGTCCGGCGTAGCTGGCAGGAGTGTTCACGATCAGCTCATCGCTGCTCTCGATGCTGCCGCCCACATAGTAAGGCAGGCCGCAGCCCGCATAGGAAATGTCTTTCCCTTTCGTGTAAACCGTGACCCTGGCGCTGCGGTCCTGGCGCATCAGCTTCGCCGCAGTTTTGGTGCCGGCAGCTACGCCGCCGATTACAACAATGTTCATAGTGTTTCCCTCCCTGATCAATTTAAGTTTTTAAAAAAATGCGGCTGAAGTCTCCTCCGCATCAAAAAACATCACATCATAAACCGGCAGATACGTGATCTTCCCATTGCCAATGGAATCCTCCGGCATGTTGAGATCAATGAAATTCACTTACCTTTTGAAAACTTCTCAACTATATTATACCCGTCTTTATACCACTTTTCAATGTAAAAGGCGCTTCTTAAACGGAACTTTTCAAATATCCGGATCCCTTATATTACAGTCAGATCAGAATCTGATTTCGCAGCTTTCGGCGCAAAAAGAACAGACCCCATGCTTCCGCGCGGAATCTGCTCCCGTTACAACTTTCTTCAACTCTGCTTCTCTTAAATATGGAAGAAATACCAGATTTCTTCACCCTCTGCACAAATGTTCACCGAACAGATACCGGAGGCTGCGGTCAATACCAGTCGTGCTTCTCGTCCCGGTTCAGCCCGTTGATGGGATCCATCTCATCGTCGCTCAGTTCAAAACCGAACAGGTCCAGATTTTCCCGGATATGATCGGGATTGCCCGAACCGGGAATCACAACCACGCCCTTCTGCAGATTCCACCGCAGAATCACCTGCGCGGAGGTCACGCCGTGCGCCGCGGCAATCTCCGAAATCACGGGATCGCCGAGCAGCTCCGAGGTGTGGCCCCTGCCGCCGAACGGATACCAGCCCTGCACGACAATGCCGTGCTCCTGAATATATGGAATCACATCATTTTCCTGATAATACGGATGAATCTCATTCTGCACGAGCGCGGGAGTGATCGTTACCTGCGGGAGGAACTCCTCCAGCTCCTCCACATACCAGTTGGAGAGACCGATGGAATGAATCTTTCCGTCCGCCACGGCCTGCTCCATCGCATGATACGCTTTCACGTCATTCTCTCCGGGGTGGTGAAGCAGCATCATGTCGATATAGCCAATGTCCAGCTTATCCAGGGCATCCTGAATCGCCTTCTCCGGATTGGCAAACTGCTCGCCCGGATAGAGCTTCGTGATCACGAAAATATCCTCCCGCGGCACATCGGAATCCCGCACCGCGCGGCCGACCGCCGCCTCGTTCCCGTACATATATGCCGTATCGATCAGCCGCCCGCCCGCTTCCAGCAGGGCGGTCACGGAATTGTAGCATTCTTCGTCGGAAAGGCTGTACGTGCCAAGCCCCATGATCGGCATCTCATATCCGCTGTTGAGCAGCACGGTATGTGTCTCGAAATTGAAAACGCCCGTTTCCGCACCCGCCGCAGACGAATCCCCGGAATCCGCCTCCGAAGTCTTCTCCGCGTTCGCCTCATTTGTTTCGGCCTGCGCCGTGCTCTGTATGCAGGCCGCACAGCCAAGTGCCGCTGTCAATGCGATTATGGCAGATATTTTACGCTTCATCCTTTTCTTCTCCTTTTATAATTTTTTGCAGATTTTCCCGTGAAAAATTCACTGCTTTTTCATCTGTTTCCTGAACCGGCAATTTATCTCCGGCATCTTTGACACATTTTATCACTTTCGCAGGTACTCCGCCGACCACGGTATACGGCTCGACGTCCCTCGTGACGACCGCTCCGGCGGCAATCACCGCCCAGTCGCCAATCGTGACGCCCGGCAGAATCGCTGCATTTGAACCGATCCATACATGATCGCCGATGGTCACCGGCGCATAATGGTTTCTGCGCCCGTTGCGCGGATCCAGATCATGGTTGATTGTGGCGATCACCACATTGTGTCCAATCAACGCGCCGTCCCCGATCCGTATCACGCCCTGGTCCTGAAAGTGACAGCCGGAATTGAGAAACACATCCTTTCCCATTATGATGTTTTTTCCAAAATCGGTGTAAAACGGCGGGAATAACCGGAAAGTATCGTCTACTTTCCTGCCCGTGAGCCGCGACATCAGTTCCCGCAGTTCCTCCGGCGTGTGGTACCGCGTGTTGATCTCCATCGTAATCCGGATAGCCTCCTGGAACAGTCCGCCCTCCGCCAGCTGCCGGTCCCTGCCGGTATCCGCGCTCTCTCCAAAATAAAATACGTTTTCCGCCTCCACTGCTGCCGTCTCCCTTTCTGTCAAATATTGACGTTCTGTATTCCCAGTTCTTATCGTCTTTCCGTTGAAATCATAGCTTTCCGGAAACGCACTGATAATCCCATCTGATATGCTTATTTTAAGCAGTCGGCCTTTAAATATCAAATACATATATAATATTCTGTCCCATACTTTAAAAGTATAGGTGTTCATGATACAATATTTATAATTTTTATGGAGGCGATCAAATGGACATTAAAATATTACAATACTTTCTTGCGGTAGCAAGAGAAGAAAGCATTACAAGGGCGGCCAAAACCCTGCACATGACGCAGCCCCCTCTGTCAAGGCAGCTAAAGGACCTGGAAGATGAAATAGGAAAGCGGCTGCTTATCAGAGGGAGTAAAAAAGTAACTCTTACCGAAGACGGGGTGCTTCTGCGCAAAAGGGCGGAAGAAATCGTGGC
>CANRIG010000026.1 GCA_947630595.1 uncultured Lachnospiraceae bacterium
GCCAGGCAGCAATTCGCAGCCGGAACGGCAGCCCGCATTGAAGCCGACCAGAATTACCTTGCCGCCAAGGAGGATTACTATTCACAGCAGGAAGACCTGGACAAAGACTATGCGGACAGGAAAAAAGAGATCGACGACGAGCTGGCAGACAGCCTCAAAGACCTGCAGGACGCCTATGACGATGCGGTAAAGAGCCGGGAGCAGGAAATCAAGTCGTCCATGAACCTGTTTGAGGCATGGGACGCGGAGGGGTACCGCCCGGATAAACTGATCAAAAACCTGAAGACCCAGGTCGAGGGTTTGAAGTTTTGGGAACAGCAGCTGCAGGCTCTGGGCAAGAAAGGGCTTTCCGCGTCGCTGATGGAAGAGTTGGAAGCACTGGGTCCGGAAGCCGCCGCAAATATCTGGTCACTCAACCAGATGACCGCGGAACAGCTGGAAGAATACCAGAAGCTGTGGACGGACAAGAATAATCTGGCGCATAAGCAGGCGCTGAAGGATAACGAGGATTTGCTGCAGGAGACGCAGCAGTCGATCGCGGAGGCGCGCAAGAAAGCACAAGACGCGATGACTGACCTGCAGAACGATTACCGCAGTGCGGTGGCGGAGTTAAATACCGGGATGTCGGATGGGCTGCGGATGCTGGTGACGCAGGCACAGAATATCGGCGAAAATGCGGTAGCCGCCCTGATCGAGGCCGTGCGGAACGGCGCTACCGATGTATCCAACATCATTGCGGATGCGGCAGCGGAAGCAGCGGCAGAGGCAGCGGAGGCGGCCGCCGCGAGCGGATACGGAAGCAGCAGCTATTCGTCGTCGTCATCGTCGTCATCCAGCAGCACCGGACCGTCGGAAAAAGATCAAATTCTCGATGTTATCCAGACCGGCACGAAGCGCAGCTCAACGCTGACGGCAAAAGAGAAAGAGAGCCATTCCACCCTTTGGCAGCGTATCGTGAAAAACTATGGCTATGCTGTCACCGAGGCGCAGATGAAGGCGATCGCGGACATCCTCGGTATCCCGGTCAGCAAAAACATGACCGAGGAGGAAAAGAAAAAGGTCCGTGCTGCAATGGCAAAGAAAGGCTATGCACGCGGTACGCGCAGCGTTGAACAGGATGAGTTGGCGTGGCTGCTGGAGAACAGCCAGACGGAATATCTGCTCCGCAAGTCAGATGGGGCCATCATGCAGCCGTTGAGGAAAGGCGACAAGATCGTCAATCCGCAGGGGGCGGAAATCCTCTACAATTTCGCCGAGAATCCGGATCGTTTCCTGGCGGGCCGCATCCAGACCGCGTTTGACATGGCGCAGCGCAGGATGGCACAGCAGCAGGCCGCACTGGAATATCAGATGTCTGCCCTGGATGTGTCCGGGATTGCGAGACTAAACCGGATGGCAGAGCAGTATCAGCCGCCGGCGCCGGTTGTGAACGTGGACAGCAGCAATGTGCTGTCTATGCTGGGGACGCTCGCGGCATCGGTAGACCGGTTGGTCAGCCTGATGGAGGATGGCCAGAATATCGTGCTTGACACCGGTGTTCTGGTGGGCGAGCTGCAGCAGCCTATGAGCCAGGCGAATGCTGCTGCGACGGTGCGGAAAAACAGGGGGCGAATGAGGTAATGAAGATCAACGGATGGGATATTGCGGTCGAGAATGCAAGGCAGCACACTGCCTCATACGGTCATAACAGCATAACCAACAAAAGCGAGTGGATTGCCGGCAGCCTGTCCCCTGTGTTCGCCGGCAACGAGGTCGGCTTTCAGGATTTGGAGATCGTGCTTGTGGTAAAGGGCTGCGGGCGCGATGAAATTCTCCGCCATGTCAGCCGGATACTGGCTCATTTAAAGGGTCCGGTGGAACTGGAGTTGGACGGACGCGCCAGCCATAAGTTTTATGGAATATTGAAAAAATGCACCAGGAAAGAAACGTCCATGAACCGGTGGCACAACCTGACATTGACATTCAATGGCTACGAATTTTCCGGGCTGATCGTCCGGCAGTCTGCCGGACGGCCGGAATTTGATGCGGACAACCCGGGGACGCTTACGACCCCTGTTTTGGTGGAAGTTACGCCACGGGCCGGATGTACGTCGGCTGTCCTTTCCGGGCTGTGCCGGGATGCGGTATCCGGCGCCGGTTTGCCAATCAGGATGAAAAATCTTGTTGCCGGGAAGACGGTTGCCATCGACGGGGAGACCGGCCTTGTGACGCAGGACGGGGAGCAGAAAGCGGGAGATGTGGAGTTTTGGGACGTCCCGGCGCTTCTGCCGGGCGAGAACCGGATTGCGGTGGATGGGAACGGAGGCACGGCAGATGTCGTGCTGAAATACCATCCGAGGTATATGTGATGCGTGTGGGCTGTAAAGGCAGGTGGTACGGTTGCTGAAAATCTTTGACGAAAAGCATGATGCCGCGGGATATATCATCAAATATAAAGACGATAAGGTGGAGAGCGATATCGCAACCGGCGATAAGACGCTCTCTTTTACTTATCTGGCGAGGCACCATAATATCCGGAATGAATTTTACGTGCAGACGCAGGAAGATGAGTATGTGGTCAAGGAGATCAGCGAATCATCCGACGGTTTCCCGCAATTTGTCTGCGCGTTAAACCTTGAGGGCTTGATGCGCAGGAGCTGGGAATCCTATGCTGCGACCGATGCCACGATTGAGGAGGCTGTGCAGCCCCTGCTGGAGGGTACCGGTTGGACGGTCGGGGAATGCGGCATCACAAAGCGCAGGAACGCCGCCATGATACAGGTCACCACCCTTGCCGCCGTCCGCAACCTCTGCACAGCATTTATCTGTGAGCCGGTATTCGACACGATCAATAAAACGGTATCGTTTTATGAGGAACGCGGTGAGGACAGGGGCGTGTATTTGCTGCAGGGTCTGAACCTGCGCAAGCTGAATAAAAAGAGTGACAGCTACGATTATTACACGCAGATCATCCCGATCGGCGCGGAAGGCCTGACGATTGAAAACGTCAATGGTGGGAAAAAGTATCTGGAGAATTACCAGTATTCCACAAAAGTGTTGTCATACATCTGGCGGGATGATTCCTATACGGATGCGCAGGCGCTGAAAGAGGATGCAGAGCTGAAACTGAAAGACCTGTCCCGGCCGGCGGTATCATATGCCGCAGATGTGATTGACCTGGCGGCCCAGCGGCCGGAATACAGCATCTTGTCGTATAAATTGGGGGACAGGGTGACGCTTATCGACCGCAATACCGGCACGATGGACAAGCAGCGCATCGTCCGGATGGTGGAATACCCACAGAACCCGCAGAAAAACACCTGTGAGCTGGCGAACACCATGCTGACGTTTGAGGAGCTGCAGGAGCGGCTGCAAGCAGCGGCAGACATCGTTAATTATTCCCTGACGTCTGACGGAAAAATCCATGTGTCCGACATCTTGGGCTGGGAAAAGGGAATCGAGGACAGTGTGGCTGTTGGCGAGATCAAAGACCAGCTGAGCGGTGTTGTCGCAGTGTCATATGACGATGTGGCGCCGGCTGATGCAAAGGCCGGGGATGTGTGGTTTGACACGCAGAACGGGAACAAGCCGAACCAGTATGACGGCGAGGAATGGCAGGAAGAACCATTTGGCAGCGGTGCGCTGGAAGATAAATCCGTCACAGAACCGAAGATATCGGAGAATGCAGTAAGCGCGGAAAAGATACAGACGGACGCGGTCACAGCGGAAAAGATAAAGGCCGGAGCGATTACGGCGGATAAAATACAGGCCGAGGCAGTCACGGCGGAAAAGATAAAAGCCGGCTCGATCACGGCGGACAGAATCAATGTTTCTGACCTGTTTGCGCAGGACATTACGGCGTCCGGGACGATACGAGGCGCACAGCTGGTTGGCAATACAATCAGCGGAGGAACGATCAGTGGCACTGCGGTTAGCGGCGGTACGGTAAGTGGTGCAACGGTTACTGGAGGAACCGTAAGCGGCGCAACGATTAGCGGCAGCACGATACAGAGCAAAGAGGGATACGACAGTGTAACCATAACAAAAGGAACTATCAGTGTTGAATACACTATTCCGTCCGGTTATTACTATACAACAATCGCAAGTGGCGCATTAACAGTATCCAACGGCGTGGAATATACGATGCTGGACTATAGCGGCGTGCAATGTGTCAGTTCCAAAGGCAATGTAACTCTTCAAAACGGTTCAGTATATGCAAAGAACGTATATATAAATGGTTCGTCGATCAATAGTCTATTCGCGTCAAATGACCATTATAAACATGCTTGCTCAGACGGTACATCACGAAGGGCGATTGGATGCCCTGATTCCAACCCGATCGCATACATAGGTGCAAGGACTGCCCAGAATGATATCCGCGTCAACACTGACTGGGGCGATGGAAAAGGATACACCAGCAGGAGTATCTCCTGTCCGGCGTCGGATATCCGGCTGAAAGAAAATATAGCCGATACGGATGTAGAAGCACTTCCTATTATTGAGCAGATGCGGATACGGCAGTTTGACTGGCAGGGCAAGGGCACCCACCAGAAGATCGGTTTTGTCGCGGATGAGCTGGAAGAAATTGACCCGAGGTTGTCCATTGGCGGCGGTTATGATGAGGACGGGTGCATGGACGTAAAATGCGTGGACACGTTCTATTTGCTCGGCTACCTGACAAAGGCAGTGCAGGAGCTGGGCGAAATCGTGCGGCGGCAGGGAAATGAGATAAGCAGGCTGTATGGTATCATCCGTGAGGCAGGAAGCTGAGCCGCGGACTGTGGAATGCTGTGATTCAGAGGCAGCGGAAAGGAAATGAAGCATGAAGGAAATGACGGTATTTGATCAGTACGGGAATTCGTTAAATGATGTCGTCCAGTATGATGTCGATGTCATGGTGTATGTCAAGCGGGATGAGATCACCAAGGAATACCCGGTGCATTTTTTCAACCGGAAATGCACGTCGGCATATGTTGTGGAATCCAAATATTCGGAGGGGACGCTGAAAGCGAAGATTCCCAACCGTCTGCTGCGTGAGGAGTATCCGGTGGTCGGGTACGTATACGTCACGGATGATGCAGGGGAATCGAAAAGCCTGTATGGTTTCAAGCTGTCCGTAACCCCGCGGCCGAAACCGTCCGATGTTGTGTTCGTCGACACAAAGGATTACATAGACGTCACCGAGGTGCTGGCGGAATGCAGGGAATACGCCCAGAATCTGGAAGAATCCGTGAGTGCCGCCGAGGCATCTGCACAGGCATCTGAGGCAAGCCGGCAGGCTGCCGATCAGAGCGCAACGGATGCGGAAGCGGCGAAAACTGCGGCTGAAACGGCAGCCGGGAACGCTGCGGATTCTGAACAGAGCGCGTCGGAAAGTGCACAGAGCGCTGCGGATAGTGCGGCCGAGGCAAAAGCGGCAGAAACGGCCAGCGAGCAAAACGCGGCAGCCGCGGAGAGTGCGCAAACTGCGGCGGCAGAATCCGAGAAAAATGCAAAAGTGTATTCCGATAACGCGGATGCAAAAGCCGAACAGGCAGACGATGCCGCCAAAAGGGCTGCGGCCAGTGCGGCCGAGGCTGCCGCATCGGAAACGGCCAGCGGCCAAAATGCAGCGGCCGCGGAAGAATCCAAAAATGCAGCGGCGGCATCTGAGCAGAACGCAAAGACCAGCGAGACGGCCGCGGAGAAGTGGTCGAAGCTGTCCGAAAGCTATGCGCACGGCGGAACGGGTACGCGCGATGGGGAAGGCGTGGACAATTCCCAGGCATACTGCGAGCGGGCGGAAAAGGCCGCCAAACAGGCCGAGTCCATTGTTGGCGGCGATTTTGTGCCGAACTCTGACCGGGGCATCCCGGGAGGCGTCGCGACGCTGGATGATACCGGGAAAGTGCCGGAAAACCAGATTCCTGACAGTGTCGGGAGCGTGAAGGGCGTCAAGGGCGAAAAGGAAGATAAATACCGCACCGGCGAGGTCAATATCACGAAAGAAAATATCGGCCTTGGCACGTCGGAGGAGCTGATCGGGGTGCTGGGTTACACGCCGGTCAATAAGGACGGCGGCGACACGGCAGATACGGTGACGACGTTTGAGTCTGCTGATACGGTCACGGAGACAGAGCTTACCGCATGGACGGATGTGCCAAAGCTGGAAAGCGGGGAGAAGCATTCCTCTATTTTCGGCAAGGTATCTACGATGTTCAGAAATGCGCGGTATCTGTTCAAGCTGATGGGAAAGACAGACATCTCGAAGATCGGCGATGCGACGGTCACCGGCGCGCTGGCGGCGTTGATGCGGGACAAGCTGAATGTGTCGGATGTAGTCGACAACCTGCTTTCGACAGCGGCAGACAAGCCCCTGAGCGGCAATATGGGAAAGGAACTCAAGACGCAGCTTGATGAACTAAACACGAGAACGAGTAAACTGACTTCATTTGTAATTTATAAAGAAACAATACAACCCAACAATAAATTAGATATAAATATCTATATTGAAGAAAATACACTGCCAAACTGCTGCATAATAGGCGTAACAAACACGACGCTTGCAGATACGGGAGTTTATATTTCATCTGGATATACACCAAATCGTCACAAGATCAGCGCCTTAATCGACACGTCCAATATTAAAGTTGAAACAACCGAGGGTAACTGGTTTAGCATTACAAACAACTCAGGCTTTGCATGTTTTGTTAAAATATTAGCATTCTAATGGAATTGCACTGTGAACGATGTTTCAAAAGCGGCAACATAGTTACTATATTTGTCACTCCCAGCAATAATGTATTTTATATTTGCAATATCTCCGGTTTTTGTTATTGAATAAGACGTTACAGGTGTAGGATTTAATGGTTGCCCGAAAACATAAGCACCGTTGCACCTTATAACAGCTTTGGGATCATATAATCTCATGCCAGAAATATTTGACAATCCTTTCCCTAAATACAAACTAAAATACGCCACGTTTCCCATCTCTGTTAAGTATCCGCAACACATAACATTGATGGAAATTTCGTCGCCGGGGTTAAAATTGCTTCTCGTGTTTAGTTAATTAACATCACGTCGAAACCGGCGCAAAAATATGTAACCAAAAAACAACCCACCAAAACCAGAAAGGGGAAAAGAAACATGGATAAAATTATTTTAAAAGACGGAACAGAAATCGAAATTCGCAGAGGGGCCGGGCTGTCCGGCATCACGACGGACGTTGCTGACTATGACGCCTTGGCGGAGCTGTCCGGCAAGCTCACAGTCGAAAACCTTGCCGAGATAAAGGTGGTCGGCCCGGAAACGGTCATTGTAGATGATGACGGCGCGGAAAGCCGCAACGTGATCGGTATCTATACCAATATGACCACGATCGAGCCGAAATTCCGCGTGACCGAGAAAAAGGAAGGCGGCCTTGCGGTGACGTTCGGCCTGCGGGAGCGGACGCCGGAAGAGATGCACTACAGCGACCTTGCGCAGCAGATGACGGACACACAGATGGCGCTCTGCGAAGTCTATGAACTGCTGGCATAAAAGAAAGGGGGATGTGACAGATGGCAAAGGTATATGCAGACCTTATCAGGAAAGGCATGAAGACTATTGGCGATGTGCCGGAGAAATTGCGGGACGCCGTCCAGAAGATTCTGGATGGTGAAGCATGATGCGCATGTTGCTTTGGCTGGTCATAAAATTCATGTGCCAAGGGGAGGTGAGGGATATGGCAGTGGTATATGCGACGCTGATCGTCAAGGGGAAAAAGACGATCGGGGACGTACCGGAGAGAATCCGGGAACAGGTCAGGCAGGTGCTGATCGACCTTGACTGCCCGGAGCTGGCCGGGGAGTAAAACGCCGGATTGCAGACGTTCACCTCTCAGTCTATGATGGGGCTGGGAGGTGATTTTGTGGATATACGGGAAACTATTATTGATACGGTTATGGCCGCCAAATAGACGCATATGAGCACCGGTGAATCCGGCGTTGATATGCTTTTATTTTGCATCAAAAATGGGAGGCTGCTATGAAATACAGAATCAGGGCAGAGCCGCAGGGCTCTTTTTGTATGCGTTTTTGCCGGCAGATGCCGGGGAAAGGAAGGTAAGACATGACACAATGGGATGTGGTGACGGTGATCATCGCCATAGTGGGGCTTGCGCTGTCCGTGGGCGCGCCGATTATCAAGCTGAATACGTCCATCACAAGGCTGACCACCAAGATCGACGGGATGGAAGACAGCATGGATGAGCTGACCGCGCGGAACAGTAAATCGCATGAACGGCTGTGGCAGCATAATGACAAGCAGGACAAAGAGATCGCTGATCACGAAAAGAGGATCACAGTTCTGGAACATGAAAAGCAATAAACAGGCCGAGGAGCCCGGTAGAAAGTGAGGTTGTTATGGAAGACGTTAGAGTTTTAATGCAGTACTTATCATATGCCTTGATGGCGATCGGCGTGTTGGCGTTTGTGGTCAGCATGGTAGTGCAGGTGATCAAGGAGATGCCGAAGCTGGCAGAAATCCCGACCAATGCAGTTGCCCTGGTGGTATCGCTGATTCTGTGCCCGGTGGCGGTGATCGTGGCGTGCCAGTATTTTAAGATCGTAATCACTTGGTACTATGTGTTTGCATCATTCATCGCAGCATTTATTGTGTACCTGGTATCAACCGGCGGGTGGGAACGTGTCCGCGAAATGTGGGACAGAACACTGTATAAAGACGATGGAGAGGGCGAGTGATACAGCGCCATGGGAAAGTGCGAGATTGTTGCAGGCATTATCCTGGTGCTGCTGGCTCTAGTGGTGGCTGCTGGCAGCGGCGATGATTGACGTCGCTGGTTTGAATTTGAGAGGGTCGGAAACGGCCCTCTTTTTGTATCTATGCTGCAGATGGGCAGCAGAAAGGAGTGGGACATGTCAATAAATGTAGATGGCGAAAAACGAGCATATGCTGTACTGATTGCCGCAGGGCTTACACCGGAGGGCGCGGCCGGCCTGATCGGCAACATGGAGGCGGAAAGCGATGGATTCTGGCCGTGGCGGGTGGAATACCTTTGTCTGAAACGTCTGAGAGAATACGGTGTAAAGGATCGCAGCGGAAACTACTATACGCAGGACAGCTACACGGCAGCACTCGACAGCGGCGAGATCAGCGCGGAGGAATTCCTGCATCCGCTGCCTGGGAAGCAGTATGGCTATGGCTATGCGCAGTGGACGAGCCCGGGGCGCAAGGCAGGACTGTGGAATATGGCGCATGAAAAGGGTGTTTCGATGGCAGACGAGAATATGCAGATTGAATATTTGCTGTACGAGCTCAAGACCAGCTACGCGAGCGTCCTGAAGGTCCTCAAGAGCGCGACGAGCATCCGGCAGGCGTCCGATTACGTCCTGAAGCATTTTGAGCAACCAGCGGACACAAGCGAGGTAGTGTGCGCCGGCAGAGCAGCGCGCGGCCAGTTGTTCTATGATAAGTACGTGAAGACGGGAGAGGTGACCGGAACGGAAGCACCAGTGAAGACCGGAGGCCGGACCGCGGACAAGTATCTGAACGCGTTTAAGTCATGGGAGGGCTACAGCGAGGCGAACGGACGGTTCCGGGAAATCATAGACCTGTACAACAGCGTGAAGCCTCTCCCGCGTGGGTATGCGGTGCAGTACAAGGATGAATGGTGTGATACGACGGTGTCAGCTGCCGGGATCAAGGCCAGCATGTCGGAGTTGATCGGGCGCGAGTGCGGATGCGAGGAGCATATCAACATCTTTAAGAAGCTGGGCATCTGGATCGAGGACGGGACCATCACGCCGAAGCCAGGCTATGTCATTGTGTACAGCTGGCGGGTGGCCAAGCAGCCGAACGATGCATATGCGGACCACATCGGCGCGGTCGTATCGGTGCAGAATGGCACGATCACGGTGATCGAAGGTAACAAAGGCGAGGCAGTCGGCTACCGTACGATCCCGGTCGGCTGGGGCTACATCCGCGGATATGCGGCGCCGAAATATGATGCTGCAGCAGCGTCCGGCAGCGCGCCGGCCGGGGACGATACCACCAGCGGCAGCACGGAAACGTATCTCGCCAGGGGAATGACCGGGTCTGCGGTCAAAAAGATGCAGACGATGCTTATTGCGGTCGGTTTTTCCTGTGGCGGCTGCGGAGCAGATGGAGATTTCGGGAACGATACCTATGCGGCGCTGTGCAAATTTCAGGCGGCAAACGGCTTGGCTGCCGACGGGATTTTTGGGCCGGACAGCGAAAAGGCCCTCAAGAGGGCCTACAAGGCAAAGAAGAAAGCCGGCAGCGGGAGCGCGGAAAGCAGCGGCGCCGGCGGCCTGAACGAAAAACCGCAGTGGGTAGGAAAATGCACCGGTAACGGTGTGAATGTCCGTGCATATGCCGGGACGATCTACCCGAACATTAAGAGCTGGCCGAAGCTCAACAAGGGCAATCTCGTTGACGTCTGCGACAGCGTGCCCGATGAGGACGGTGCGAAGTGGTACTTTGTCCGAATCGACGGGCATATTTTCGGATTCGTCCACAGCAACTACATTGCGAGGGCATAAGCGCTCTGGTGGCCTTGGTGATCCCGCCAGGGAAAGCGCAGGGGCGGTCATTACGACTGCCCCAAATTCTTGATTTTCTTTTCAATTTCTGCTTCTGACAATGTTTCTTCGGTTCCTCTTTCAATCAGATCTCCCAAGCGGGGATAGCCATTTGCAAAAGTTATAGGGTACATTTCATATTTGTTTTTGCGGTAATCGTTTATTACAATGATACCCGTTGTGTTAAAAAATTTAGCATTAAAATCTGTATCCTTGCGGACGTATGTAATATATTCTTTCCCGTCAGAGTCAATTTGAGAATGCGACCAAAGTATCATGTTATTCATAATTGCCTTCCTTTCTGCCGTCGTAACCTCCGGGGCGGGTAATTTTTTACATTGCAACTTTCGCTGTCGTTCGCCTCCTGTCGAACATCGGGATCGAAAGCATGATGTCCACATCGGCTCTGTCCCCGCCGTACCCGTAGCAGATTTCGCATTTGACGTCCATGAATGTCAGCTCTTGGTCAAAGTCAAACGGGTGTGTTTCCTTTGCGAAATATCCCGTTACCTTGCAATCCTTTCGTCCGAGTGCTTTGTTGGCGGCCGCTTCTGCCTTTTTGATCTCACTGCTGAGTAACCCGTCAAATTCTTTAATCTTCTTCATTTTGAATACCTCCGTTCCCTTGATGATGTCATTGTAAACCAAATATGGTTTATTGTCAAGCATAAAATAAACTTTTTTTGGATTATTTTTCTTGACATTTAATGAGCATAGATTTAAAATGACGAAAAGGAGGGATGAAGATGCTTGCGTATAAGATAGACGTGATCGAGACACTGAAAGAGTCTGGTTACAATAGCACACGTATTTTAAGGGAAAATATCCTCAGCCAGTCCGCCATGCAGAAGCTTCGCAAGGGCGAAATGATTGGAATCAAGACACTGGAACAGCTCTGCGAATTGCTCGATATGCAGCCGGGGAATATTATTAAATACGTAGAAAATAAACCATAAAAAGTTTAAAATAAGTGTTGACAATAAACCAAAAATAGTTTATAATGATATTATCAGATGAGGCAAGAACATCTGGTAATAACCGGGCAAGCGGGGAAAGGAGAATAGGATGGAAGAGATGACAGATCGGCAATATGATGGAATTCTTCAGATGATCGAAATGATACTCGATGGATGTAAAGACATCGAGGAGGCTAAGAAAAAGATCAAAGAGCTTCGAGAAGGTAAAAAAGAAAAGGCCGAGTGATCGGCCGGCACACACCAGGGAGGGCGGGCTTGCCACCGCTCCCCGGCTTATATTTAGGATAGCACATATTTTGAAAACAGGCAAGAAAATTGGCGGCAGAATGATCTGCCGCCAGATACCACAATCCTCGTTGTCGTGTTGCATTTCGTGTTGCATAGCTTCAATAAATGCGTTAAAACTACAATAAATCAATTACTGTACAAACATTAAGAATGCACGGTTTTACGTGGTTTTTCGCGATATGCCGTGTTTATAAAGAAAAATAAAGAACACACCTGGAGGGAATCGAACCCCCGACACGTGGTACCGGAAACCACTGCTCTATCCCCTGAGCTACAGGTGCCTGATCAATTGCTCAATCATCTTAGCACACTTCTTTCAAAAAGTAAAGCGTGATCTTGGTTTCTTTTTTAGGATTTCTTTAAGAAACGGCACCTTTACATACTTGTGCAGATATGCTAAAATTAGTATGAGATTGTAAGCTGTTTTTAAATGATATGGAAAACAGCGACGGCAGGGGGGATAAAATCAATGCTGAACGATATCAGGGAATGGATTTCCGACAATCTGCGTTATATTTTGCTCGGGGCAGCGGGCATTTTGCTGATTGTGATTATTGTTTTTGCAGTAAGGCTGATCACCGGCGGCGGGTCTTCGAAGGAGGATAAGCAAAAAGCCGGACAGACGACGGAAGCACAGACGGACGGACAGACGGAGACACAGACAGAGGAAGGACAGGAGGCCGGAACAGGAAATGATTCAGGCGCTTCTGCGTCCAATATTACGGAGGATCTGGTTCGCAATCAGGTAGATGTGCTGAATATTGTGACCAAATATTATACCGCGGTCGCCGACAAGGATTATGATACGCTGGCCGGCATGTGCGAAGTATTTGACGACAGCACGCGCACTGCGATCGAACAGCAGGATCGTGCGATTGAATCTTTTGACAATATCATGACCTATTCCAAGACGGGTCTGAAAGCGGGTTCCTACGTCGTATACGTCTATTTCGATGCGAAGCTGACCGGGATTGACACCAAGGCGCCGACGCTGCGGGAGCTGTATCTGGAGACCGATGTGGAGGGCAATCTCATGGTGGCGGACGAGAGCGATCCGGAGGTCAAGGCGTTCCGCGAGAGCTGCCGCACCGATGCTGATGTGCAGGCGCTGCTTGCGGATGTGAAGAATCGGTTTGACGCGGCAGTGGAGAACGATGAGGCGCTGAAGAATTTTGTCGAGTCCGATTCGCAGGGAGATGCGGGAAATACGGACAGCGACGGAACGGCGAACGGTGACCTGGCTGATGACGGCGTGGTGATCAATGCCACGACAGGTACGATGCAGGCGACGGCCAGCGTGAATGTCCGCGGGACACCGTCGGCAGACGGTACGCTTTACTGGACACTCTCGCAGGGTGAACAGGTGGAAGTACTGGAAAATGACGATACAGGCTGGTCCAAGGTTCGCTATATCACTTCGGACGGTACGACGATTGAAGGTTATGTGAAGTCCGAGTATCTGGGGCCGGTGGGGTGAACGTAAAAGCGCCGGAAGTCCGGAGTATAGTCCAGAGACTTTGAGTTTCGTCCCTGCCCGCCTGGCGGCATATACATGATTTGGGCGACAGGCTGCCGCAAAGCTGTGTCCTCCCTGCGGAGGATGATGCCTGCGGCAGTCTTTTTGCGCTCTTTTGCCGCAAAGCTGTTTGGTATTCTTTTGTAGCAAAGCTGTTTTGTATTCTTTTACAGCAAAGTTGTTTGTATTCTTTTGCAGTCTGTGTTTTTTACATTGTGTTTTACGTCGTGTTTTTACCTCGTGTTTTTGCATTGTGCTTTCACAGCGTGTTTTTACAGCGGAATGGTGTTGTTTCGAACGGAAATATATGGTAAGATAATTTCAATTGTCTTGTCCGGGCGGACAGCCGGGCCGAAGCGGGGTAAACGAAACGAATGAGAGAACAGTCCAGAAAAGAAAATACCGCCGGGGGAATCCGGTTGAATAAATATCTGAGCGATGCGGGTGTCTGTTCGCGGCGGGAAGCCGACCGTCTGATGGAGGCCGGACGTGTGACAGTGGACGGACGGGAAGCGTGTCCCGGGACAAGAGTGACGCCGGAGCAGCGTGTGGAAGTGGATGGCCGGAACGTAGAGCCGGAGGATGAATTTATCCTGCTGGCGTTCAACAAGCCGCGGGGCGTAGTTTGCACGACAGACACGCGCTGGGGCGACCGCACTATATATGACGTGCTGTCTTTCCCGAAACGTGTGTTTTCCATCGGGCGTCTGGACAAGGACTCAGAAGGGCTGCTTTTGCTGACCAACCGGGGCGAGATTCTGAATAAGATCTTGCGCGGCGGGAATTATCATGAAAAAGAATATGTTGTGACCGTGAACCGTAAGGTGACGCGGGAATTTCTCAGCTGCCTTTCCGGCGGCGTGTATCTGGAGAAACTGAAGATGCGGACGCGCCCCTGCCGTGTCTGGGCGGTTGGAGAGCAGCAGTTTCACATTGTGCTCACGCAGGGACTGAACCGGCAGATTCGGCGCATGTGCGAGGCATTTGACTATCGGGTGGTGCGGCTGGTGCGGGTGCGCGTCATGAATGTCCGTCTGGGACAGCTGCGACCTGGCGAATATCGCAGCGTCACAGGTAAAGAGCTGGGGACGCTGCTGCAGCAGCTGACGCATGACTAGCAGAACGTATTGCAAGTAATTACATGGAATATTATCTGTTTTCCCACATTATCTGCTTTCCGGCTATGCAGGTCAAAGTGTATGCTGCATTTGTTGTAGGAAAGCATATGGCAAGTCGGCGTTTGTTTCTAAGAGCTTTGGCACGGCCGGCAAACAAAGCGTTGGTACGGCCTGACGAACAAAAGATTAGGCGTAGCCGGGTGAACAAAAACTTGGGCGCGGCTGGCGGACAAAAGATTTAGCGCAGATGGCAAACAAAAGCTTTAGCGCGGTCGGCAAACAAAACTTTGATGTGGCCTGGTAAGCAAAAACTTTAGCGTGGCCCGGCAAACGGTGCAAACAGGTAAAAAGGAAAGAAAAGGAAGCAAAAATCCATGAACCAACAGATCGAACGGATGAAAGAGCTGTCACGCATTTTGACGCAGGCCTCCAGGGCATATTACCAGGAAGACCGGGAAATCATGAGCAACCGTGAGTACGACAGCCTGTATGATGAGCTGCAGCGCCTGGAACAGGAGAGCGGGACGGTGCTTTCCGGCAGCCCCACCCTGTCGGTGGGTTATGAGGCGCTGGAGTCCCTGCCCAAAGAGCGGCATGAGTCCCCGATGCTTTCCCTTGATAAGACGAAGGAGCCGGAGGCTCTGGCGGAATTTGCCGGCAGCCATGCCGTGCTGGTTTCGTGGAAGCTGGACGGACTGACTGTGGTGCTCACGTACCGGGACGGCGCGCTGGCCAAGGCGGTTACGCGCGGTAACGGCGAGATCGGAGAGGTGATCACCAACAACGCCCGCGTCTTTCAGAACATCCCGCTGCGCATTGCTTATCGGGGCGAGCTGGTTCTGCGCGGCGAGGCGATTATCACTTATACGGATTTTGAGCGGATCAATGAGGAAATCGGGGATGCGGGGGCCAGATACAAAAATCCGCGCAATCTCTGTAGCGGGTCGGTGCGGCAGCTGAACAATGAGGTTACGGCTGCGCGCCGCGTGCAGTTTTATGCGTTTGCGCTGGTGAAGGCGGACGGCGTCGATTTCGGCAATTCGCGGGCGGCGCAGTTTGAATGGCTGCGCGGTCAGGGCTTTGACGTCGTGGAGTACCGGAAGGTTTCTGCGGCGCAGATCGCAGATACTATTGCATATTTTGCGGAAAAAATTCAGCATTATGACATTCCATCCGACGGCCTGGTGGCGACGTACGACGACATTGCCTACGGGCAGTCGCTGGGGCGCACGGCCAAGTTTCCGCGCGATTCCATTGCGTTCAAATGGCAGGACGAGACCTGTGAGACGACGCTGCGGGAGATCGAATGGAGCCCGTCGCGCACCGGACTGATCAACCCGGTGGCGATTTTTGATCCGGTGGAGCTGGAGGGCAGCACGGTCAGCCGCGCCAGCGTGCACAACCTGAGCGTGATGCGCGCACTGAAGCTGGGCATCGGCGACACGATTACCGTATACAAGGCTAACATGATTATTCCACAGATCGCGGAAAACCTGACGGGCAGCGGAAATGTGAAAATTCCCGAGGTCTGTCCGGTCTGCGGCGGGCCGACCGCGGTTCGGGCCGTCAACGACGCAGAGACGCTTTACTGCACCAACAGCAAATGCAGCGCCAAGAAAATCAAGTCCTTTACGCTGTTTGTCAGCCGCGGTGCGATGAATATTGAGGGCCTGTCCGAGGCTACACTGGAAAAATTCATCGCGCACGGATATATTCACACCTATGCGGATATTTTCCGCCTGCAGCGCTTCCGCGACGAGATCGTCGCGCTGGAGGGGTTCGGGGAAAAGTCCTACGCCAACCTGACCGCGAGCATTGACCGGGCGCGCCATACGACACTGCCGCGTTTGATTTACAGCCTGGGCATTCCCAATGTCGGGGTGTCCAATGCGAGGCTGCTGTGCCGGTTTTTCGGGGACGACCTGGATCGAATCATAAGCTGCACAGAGGAGGAAGTGGCACAGATCGACGGCCTCGGCGAGGTGATTGCCGCGTCTGTGACCGGCTATTTCCGGGATGAGGACAACCGGCGCGTGCTGGACGACCTGCGCACGGAGCTTATCATCGAGCAGCCGCAGGAGACGGGACAGGCGCAGGTCTTTGCGGGCAAGACATTCGTGATCACCGGCGCGGTACATCAATTTGACAACCGCAGTCAGCTGAAAGCCTACATCGAGGAACGCGGAGGCAAGGTCGCCGGTTCTGTGTCCAAAAACACGGATTACCTGATCAACAACGATACGACATCCACTTCGTCCAAGAATAAGAAAGCGAGAGAGCTGGGGATACCGATTTTGTCGGAGGAAGCATTCCTCACGCTGGAGGAAGCCGGGACGCCGACAGATGTGTAAAAAGCAAAAATGAAAAGCGGCATTCCATTCACGGGAAAGAGTAACAATGAAAGAAAAGTGATAGATGAAAAAAACAAGAAGTAAAAAATCAAGAAATAAAAGAAATCAAGAAGTAAAAAGGGCCAAGAAATAAAAGAAATTGAGAAATAAAAGGGACCAAGAATTAAAAGAAATTGAGAAATAAAAGGGACCAAGAAATTAAAAGAAAGCAAGAAATAAAAGGAACCTAGAAATAAAAAGAACCAAGAAATAAAAGAAATCAAGAAATAAAAAGAACCAAAAATAAAAGAAATCAAAAAATAAAAGGAACCAAAAAATAAAAAAACAAGAAATAAAAAAATCAAAAAATAAAAGAAATTAAGAAATAAAAAGAACCAAAAAATAAAAAGAATCAAGAAATAAAAGAAACCAATAGATAAAAGGAACCAATAGATAAAACAAGATAATAAATAAAAGTTAGTAATAAAAAGGCTAATAATAGAAAGGCCAATAGACAAAAACCAAATGTAAAAGGCCAGGGGTTAGAAGAAACCAATGGCAAACAATCAGAACATCAGCATAATTTGACAAGAGACACAGACATAAACAGCACCCGGCGATGAAAGAAAATCACCGAACCGCCGGGCCAGCCGAGGAGGAAAAGAGCATGCCGATCAAAGTAAAAGGGAATTTGCCGGCGCGGGAGATATTGGAACGGGAGAATATTTTTGTGATGGATGAAAACCGCGCGCTGCATCAGGACATCCGTCCGATTCAGATTGCCATTCTGAATCTGATGCCGCTGAAGGAGGAGACGGAGCTGCAGCTTCTGCGCTCCCTGTCCAACACGCCGCTGCAGGTGGACGTGACCTTTGTAAAAGCGCATTCCCACGAGGCGAAAAATACATCCACCAGTCATTTGAACGAATTTTATGTGGAATTTTCCGATATCTGTTCCCGGCGCTTTGACGGGATGATCATTACCGGCGCGCCGGTGGAAATGCTGGAATTTGAGGAAGTGGATTACTGGAGCGAGCTGGAGCAGATCATGGACTGGACGGAAAAGAACGTTACCTCCACCATTTATCTGTGCTGGGCGGCGCAGGCGGCTCTCTACCATTATTATGGCCTGCAGAAACGGCTTCTGGACAAAAAAATGTTCGGCCTGTTCTGGCACCGTGTCCTCAACCGCAAGATTCCGCTGGTGCGCGGCTTTGACGACGTTTTTCTGGCGCCGCACTCCCGGCACACGGAGGTGCCGATCGAGGAAATCCGAAAGGTGAAAGAATTGACGATTCTGGCGGAGTCCGAGGAAGCGGGCCTGTTTCTGGCGATGGCCGACGAGGGTCGCAAAATCTTTATCATGGGGCATCCGGAGTATGACCGGGTCACGCTGGACGGGGAATACCACCGTGATCTCTCAAAGGGACTGCCGATTGAGATTCCGAAAAATTATTACACGGACGATAATCCGGACGTCAAGCCCCTGCTGCGGTGGCGTTCGCATGCCAACAACCTGTATACGAACTGGCTCAATTATTATGTCTACCAGGTGACGCCGTACAATCTGATGGGGACGCCGGATTTTCATTGACGAACACTATTGATGGGCATAATGCTGAAAGCCAATTCTGAAAAAATCATGACAGAATATACGATTATCCGCTCCTCACGCAAAACGGTGGCGCTACAGCTGGACCGGGACGGCAATCTGATCGTACGTGCGCCGTACCGCATGTCCCAAAAGGCGATTCAGACGTTTGTTCTGGAGCATACAGACTGGATTGAAAAGAAGTTAAAGACGCTGGAAACCATCCGGCAAAACCGCCGTCTGCTCACGGAACAGGAGCGGGAGGCCGGCATACGGGACGCGCTGGTCCGCATACCGCAGCGGACGGCTTATTTTGCACAGCGGATGGGCGTAAGCTACGGCCGCATTACCATCCGCGAGCAGAAAACCCGCTGGGGCAGCTGCAGCAGCGAGGGCAATCTGAATTTCAACTGGAAGCTTGTGCTGATGCCGGAGCGCGTTCTGGATTACGTGGTGGTTCACGAGCTGGCGCACCGGCGGGAGATGAATCACTCCGAGCGTTTCTGGGCGGTGGTGGCCGCGGTGCTTCCGGATTACCGGGAGCGGCGGCAGGAATTAAAAAAATACGGTTCTCTGCTTTGAGGCAAAAGATACATATTATTTGCGGGACGGCGCGATTGAACTGGATACGGCGGCAGTGATGAGTCATCGAAAAACTGGTAGTTGTCTGTGAGTAAAGGAATAAAAGATGTCCATATTACTTGATCATCAATTGCAGGAGCAGATACCGCATGATATTTTAGCTTTTCCCATTGCATTTTATTGCAATGAACTTGCCGCTTTGCCAAACTGTGCGGGATCCATGCACTGGCATCCTTATTTTGAGATTGCCACGGCGCAAAGCGGTGTACTGGATTTTCAAGTTGGCAGACAGCACATCATACTGGAGGCAGGCGACAGCATATTTGTTAACAGAAATATGCTGCATGGAATAAAGCAGTTGTCCGGCGATGTTCCTGATCCGATGCCGAACATTGTCTTTTCCGGTGCTGCGATTGCCCCTGAAACCAGCGCAATTTACGAAAAATATATTCATCCCATAGCTTCCTGTGATACATTACCCTTTATCGTGTTTAAGCATAAAAACGATTGGCATAATGAAGTAAATCGTTCAATGGAAAATATTTACGGTCAGATGTATGAACAAGGCCAATGTTATGAAATGGCTGTTCAACGTGAGCTTAGCAGTATATTTGAATATATATTTTTGAATTTTGAAGATTTGCCCAAATCTGAAACTACACGCATACAAATCAACGCCCAAATACGCCTCCAGAAAATGCTCTCGTATATTTACGGGAATTATGCCCAAACGGTCACTCTGGCCGATATCGCTGGCGCCGCCAATATCAGCCGGAGCGAAGCGGGGCGGTGTTTCCAGTCGTATCTTGCGTGTTCTCCGGTGGAGGCACTCATTCAATATCGCCTTCAAACGGCGCAGCGGCTGCTGCAGCAAACCACGCTGACTCTGCAGGAGGTCAGTTTTTCCTGCGGGTTTCATTCTGTGAATTATTTCAGCCGTCAATTTCGCAGAAGGTACGGATATTCGCCAGGGGAAAAACGTGAATTGGGTAAATAATGCTTTTGTCTGACGTTATAGTGCCTTTGCCTTTAGAGATTTTGATTATATAATACGCTTAAATACGAGTGTGGAAGGAGTTTCATCATGGAATTTAAGTGGTTAAACAAAAGCTCGATTCAGCAGACGGGAGACAGGATTGAGATCATGGCGCCGGCTCAGACCGATTTCTTCTGCGGCAGCATCGACGAGTGCCAGGAAGGGATCCTTCCGGAGTCCCTTTGCAATGCACCTTATTATTATACGGAAGTGGAAGGGGATTTCGTGCTCAGGGTGAAAGTTTCCCATGCCTTTCAGGATACCTACGATTCCGCTTCTGTAATGGTTATGAAAGACCAGAGCTGCTGGGCAAAATGCTGTTTTGAACTTACTGATTTTGGCACACACGCTGCGGTAAGCGTGGTGACAAAGGGGGATTCCGACGATGCCAACGGATGCAATCTGGAGGGCAACACCGCCTGGCTGCAGGTTTGCCGGGTCGGCAACAACTTCGGGTTTCACTACTCTATGGATGGAGTCAATTTCTATATGATGCGGTATTTTCATCTTCCCGCGGACCCTGTCATCAAAGTGGGACTCCTGGCACAGGCTCCGACAGGAAACGGCGGTATCCGGGTCTATGAAAATCTCAGCATTGAGAAAAAAACTGTAAAAAATATTCGGGCAGGTAAGTGATACGACCGAAAATCGAAAATATTAAAAACATCAAAAATACGGTTCTCTGCTCTGAGGCAAAAGATACATATTATTTACCGATTGTGTAATATCAATAAGACAGCAAATCGGAAAAATGAAAATTTAAACGAAATATACAAAAAATATGAATAAAAATAATTGACGCAAACGAAAGGGCAGTTACTGGGAATGTCAGGATTGCTTTTTCGTTTACACCATCTTCGATTCTTTCCTTAACGATTTGTCATATTTACTTAAATATACTGCACTTACTTCTCAAACCCATGAATCCAGTCTGAGAAATGATAATAAATCATATAAATCACCGAGCTGATTCCCCAGGTCAGCGGATACGCCCAGTAAATGAACGAGAGCTCGTGCGTAAAATGCATGACGGTCGTGATATAGGCGATGCGCAGCACGCACCATATCGACAGCATGATAAACATCGGCACGAACGCTTTGCCCGCGCCGCGGCAGACCGCGGCCACCGCATGGGAAAACGCCAGCAGGAAGTAGAACAGCGCTTCAATGTGCGCCTGCCGCGCGCCGATGGCGATTACCTGAGCGTCGTCCGTGAAGAAGCCGATCAGCGCAGGAGCAGAGACGAAGATGCCGAGGCCGATCAGCTCGGCCAGCAGCACCGCCGACAGAATCCCGAAGCGGGAGCCTTTCCGGGCGCGGTCGTACTCCATGGCGCCCAGATTCTGGCCGGTGTAGGTCGTGAGCGCCATGGTGAAGCTCGTGACCGGCAGAAAAGCAAAGCCCTCGATTTTCGCGTAGCTGCCGTAGGCCGCGGTCGCCAGCTTTCCAAACGAGTTGATGTTGGTCTGGACGATGACGTTGGCGAGGCCGATCACGGAGTTCTGCACGCCCGAGGGGAAGCCGTAGCGGATGATTTCGCGCATGATGCGGCCGTCGATTTTCATCTTCCGCAGCTGTACCTGATAGATGGTGCCGGGCTTGCACAGGTGAATCAGGCAGAGGATCATGCTGGCCGCCTGGGAGATGGTGGTGGCCACCGCCGCCGACCACACGCCCCAGCCGAAGCCGCCGATGAACAGCAGATCCAGCACAATGTTCAGCAGTGAGGAAAAGATCAGATAGTAAAGCGGGCGTTTGCTGTCGCCGAGCGCATTCATGATTCCCTTTAAATTGTTGTAGCCAACGACCGCCAGCGCGCCCAGAAAATAATAGCGGAAATATTCCACCGCCTGCGGCATCACATCCGGGTCCGTGTCCATCCAGCGCAGCAGCGTCGGTGTGAACGCGACGCCGACTACGGTCAGAAATACGCCGCAGAGAATGCTCAGGGCCACCGTGGTGTGGATGGCTTTGGAAACATGGTCGTACTCCCTGGTCCCGAAATAGCGGGAGATCACGACGCCGGCTCCGAGCGCGGTGCCGGCAAAAAAGCTCACCAGAAGAAAAATCAGATTCCCGGAGGAGCTGACCGCCGCCAGCGCCTCGGTTCCGAGAAATTTCCCCACGATCAGCGTGTCCGCAGTATTGTAAAACTGCTGAAACACCTGACTCAAAAAAATAGGCAGTGCAAATCCCAGTATCAGGCGATAGGGGTTTCCCGTCGTCATGTCTTTTACATTGTCCTGCATATGGTTTTCACATCCTCTTTCTGTATTTGACCGCAAATATTTCTCTGTGATTGTATGACTGATTATATGGAATACGTTTTGATGCTGGTTTTTTCAGTATAACATATGTTTCCAATTTTGAAACAAAAAATTGCACCATTAGCATTATGACAAAAAACCGGGGCAAAACGGCATGGAAATGTGGACACATGACCACATTTTATACGCTTGTGCCGGTATTTTTTGCTTGTTATAATAAAAATGACGATAAATCTTTCATGCTGTTTCTCAGGTATTTGGAGTTTTGACAAAACGCGGGATGATGATAATTTGGAAAAGGCTCAGATAACAAAGAGGGTAACGAGAAAACATATTGCTGATCTGGCAGGCGTGTCGGTTTCTGTCGTATCGCGGGCGCTGAATAACAGCGGATACGTGAAAAAGGAAGTAAAAGAAAGAGTTCTGCAGATTGCGGAAGAACTGGGATATATCCCGAATCCAATCGCCATGTCTTTGCAGCAGAAGCGGACAAAACAAATCCTGTTTTACTGCAAAGACCTGCACAATGCTTTTTATATTGATCTTTATTTTGGGGTAATGCGTGAGGCGAAGAAACGCGGTTACATGGCTTTCCTGAATGCAAATCTGAATTTTAACAGACTGCGCGATACAATGATTGACGGGATCATTCTGCAGAATGAAGGACTGGCCGTGGAATTTCTTGAAACCTGTGGAATGAACTATCGTCTTCCTGCAGTGGTCGCCGGTTTCGGCAGCCGGCTCCCTATGGAGCGCAGTATTCCGCTGGTCGAATGGGATTTGTATCAGGGTATGGAGATTGCCATCGAATATCTGATGAAAAACGGGCATACCAGAATCGCATATGCGCACAACGGTTCATTCGGAGATCCTGACGCAAGAAATGTGGCGTGGATCAACTGCATGCAGCCGTATCTGAAAAAGAAGCTGCAGGACTATCATCTGGGCATTGAGCAGAATGAGAAGAAGAGATATCAGGCTGGTGATCGATACGCGAATTTCAAGGCTGTGTGCGGCGAAAATGAAGAAGACTTTTTTAAAGAAGGCATCTCGGGTGCCAAAGAATTTCTTCGCCGCGGACTGAACGCGACGGCTATTCTCTGCTTTAATGATGAATATGCATTTGGAATGATTCAGGAATTTCAACGGCAGAAGATTCGGGTACCGGATGACGTTTCCCTGATTAGTTTTGACGGCAGCTACCGGAGAAATTATGTGTTTCCGGAAATGACCTGTATAACCTGCGAACCGGAATACCAGGGCGAGGTTCTGGCCAGAACGCTGATTGATCAGATCGAGGGAAAACCATTCCACTATATAACACGGATTTCATCCAAGCTGCTGGAAGGCGGCACAGTCAAAAATCTGTATCTCACAGACCGGCCGAAGGTCTGAAAAGATAAAAAATATTAAGGAGGAATTACAAGATGAAAAAGAAAACAGTAGGGTTACTTGTTGCTTTGGCACTGGCGAGCCTGCCGATGGCTGCTCAGGCGGAGGGTGAGGTTCTCACGATGATGATGAACAGCTCGGAGTCGGATTCTCAGGCGGCCGGGTACAAAAACATCATTGAGAAATTCAATGAGTCAAACGAGAGCGGTGTGACGGTAGAATGCACATTTTATTCAAACTCTGATTACAAAACGGCGCTTTCCACAATGATGGCATCCGATTCCGAACCGGATATTATTTTTACCTGGGAGCTTGGGTATCTCGGAAATTATGTAAATGGCGGCAAAATTGTCAGCCTGCAGTCTTATCTGGATGCAGATGAAGAGTGGAAAAACCATTTCAATGACGGTACTTTTGAGCTGCTTACTTATGACGGTGAGATTTATGGAATCCCAACCCAGCAGTGCCTTGGCATTATGTACTACAATACAAGAATCTTTGAAGAAAATGGTCTCAGCGTTCCCACTACCTGGGACGAATTCGTTAATGTCTGCCAGACTTTGAAAGACAATGGTGTGACGCCGATCTCCATGGCATCCACGGCTGCCGACGCATGGCTGGTTTCACAGTATATTCAGGAGATCAGTAACGGTATCAAAGGATATGAACTGTTCGATTCCATCTATCAGGGCGGCGGCGCATGGAATGATCCGGCGTTTGTCGAAGCTGCACAAAAGTTCCAGGAGCAGGTAAATGCAGGTTATTTTGAAGATGGCTTTACCGGCGTCAGCGGCGACGAGGCCCGCGAGTTCTTCCGTATGGGCATGTCGGCAATGTACTTCAATGGTTCCTGGGAGATCTCTAACGTAGGGGATGCTACGCTGTCTCCGGAAGCAGAAAATATCAGCTGTTTTGTAATTCCGAAGATCAATGCGGAATATGACGGCGTGACGCTTGGTTCGGTGGATACCTCGTTCGCAGTGACAAAGAACTGCCAGAATGTAGACGCGGCAATCGAATTCCTGAAATTCTGGACCAATGAAGAAAACGCTTCCATGCTCGCTTATGATTACGGCCGTATGCCGGCTACAGACTGGGAACTGGACGAAAGCAAACTGACTCCGCTTCTGGCGAAAGGCATTGAGCTTCTGGGCGAACAGAAAAATATGACTCCGTGGTTTGACCGCGTAAACGCAGACTATGGAAATGAGTTCAACAACCAGAGCATCGCGATTGCCAATGGCGATGATCCTCAGACCTGCTTCGACGCACTCCAGGCATATGTGGAATCTCATCCGGCGGAATAATTCCGCAGAATAGAAATTCTGAACAGCAGTACGCAGAATAGCCGCCTCCGGACGGCTATTCTATTATAAAAGTATGGGTTGATTCGAGGTGTCTGTATGAAAAAAACATTTGGCAACAAAAAAACAATTGCGATCTTTGTTCTTCCTGCGCTGATCATTTATTCTGTTTTCGCCCTGATTCCGATTGTTTATAACGTTTACCTTTCCTTTTTCGAGACAAATCTGATGGAGGTAAATAAATTTAACGGTCTGAAAAACTATATTGACCTGTTTCATGACGGAACATTCCGGAAAGCGCTGCTGAACAATATTATTATGGTGATTGGTTCCCTGATCGCACACATGCCGCTGGCAATGTTTTTTGGAAACGCAATCCACCGGAAAATTAAAGGAGCTTCTTTTTTCCAGACTGTCTTTTTCCTCCCGAGCGTCATCTGCGGAGTAGCCGTAGGTCTGACCTGGACGTTTATTTATAATGGAAATTACGGTTTGCTGAACGGACTGCTGAAAGCGATCGGACTTGGAAAATACACGCAGGTCTGGCTGTCAAACGCTAAAATTGCGATTATCATGATTATTATCGTTGTCATGTGGCAGTATGTCGGCTACCATATGATTATCCAGCTGGCCGCTATGCGCAATATTGACGCTGAGCTGTTTGAGGCGGCGGAAATTGACGGCGCAACGGAATGGCAGCAGTTTAAAAGCATCACTTTCCCGCTGCTGAAACCGATTCTGAAAATTGACGCAGTGCTGATTATCACCGGATCGCTTAAATATTATGACCTGGTTGCGGTTATGACAAACGGCGGGCCGAATCACGCGACAGAGGTTATGTCAACTTATATGTACTATCAGGCATTCAATATCCTGCGGTACGGATATTCCGCAACCATCGGCGTTGTACTGATGCTGCTGTGTATCCTGTCGGTTGGCATTTCCAACGTGGTATTCAGAACGGAAAAAGAAGGAAGGTGAAAGTATGAAACGTAGTCCGTCAGAAAAAATCTGGCTTGTTATCAAATATGTACTCCTGATCGCATTTACCATTACCTGTCTGTATCCACTGCTGTGGCTGCTTCTTACGTCCTTTAAGACAAATCAGGAGCTGTACATAAATACCTGGGGACTTCCGCAGAATTTCAGTTTCAAGAATTACGTGGATGCGGTTGTAACGGGAGGAATCCTGCGCTATTTCGGCAATTCCGTACTGATTTCGGTTACCGTGGTAATTGTGACTGCAATTTTGGCGACTATGGCATCCTACGCCATCACCAGAATGGAATGGAAACTGTCGAAACTGGTGTACGCGCTGTTTATTGCAGGCATGACGGTTCCGATTTACGGACTGATTATCCCCATGTTCTCGATTTTTAAGCGAATGGGTGTGCTGAATACGCACATAGCAGTTATTATTCCGCAAATTGCGCTTGGATTTCCAATGTCGATTTTCATCATCTGCGGTTTTATGCAGTCCATTCCGCGGGAGCTGGAAGAAGCGACGGTGATCGACGGCTGCTCGGTGTTCCAGTGCTTCTGGAAAATCATCGTGCCGATCTCCAGATCCTCTGTCGTAACGGTGATGGTCGTTCAGTTTATCAACGTGTGGAATGACCTTCTCCTTCCGCGCATCTTTCTCACGGACCAGTCCAAGATGACGCTGCCGGTAGGACTGACCAACTTTAAGGCGCAGTATTCCACAAACTATGTGGGGATGATCGCGGCGGTTATTTTGACCATTATTCCGAGTATTGTCGTTTATATCGTGCTCCACAGGCAGATCATGGAAGGCATGGTCGCGGGTGCGGTAAAAGGCTGAAATTTCATATACAATACAGACTTATATATTTGAACCGGAAAGGATATTGGGCTTATGAGAAAAAATCAGAATTTTCAATGGAACACCCTGCAGCTTGGCACCTGCTATTACCCGGAACACTGGGACCGCACGCTCTGGGAGGATGATCTGAACCGGATGCTTGCCTGCGGCATTGAAACAGTCCGCGTCGCAGAGTTTGCATGGAATCTCACGGAGCCGAGGGAAGGGGAATTTACGTTTGCGCTTTTTGACGCGTTTCTGGAAACGGCGCAGAAAACCGGCATGAAAGTTATCTTCTCCACACCGACGGCGACGCCTCCCGCATGGCTCACGGAAAAATATCCGGAGGTACTCAACGCCCGCATGGACGGCGTGCTGTACCGGCACGGCATGCGGCGGCATTATAATTATAATTCGCCAAAATATCGGGAACTGGCGGCGCGCATTGTGGAGCAGCTGGGCGCTCACTATGCGAAGCATCCAAGCATTATCGGCTGGCAGATTGACAATGAAATCAACTGTGAGACGAATGAATTCTATTCGGAGAGCGATACCGCTGCATTCCGTATCTTTCTGAAAGAAAAGTACGGTACGCTGGATGCGCTGAATCAGGCCTGGGGAACCGTTTTCTGGAATCAGACATATACGGACTGGACGGAAATCTACGTGCCGCGGACGACGGTACATAACAGTGTCAATCCGCACCAGACGCTGGATTACATCCGTTTTGTCTCCGAAAGCGCGGTCGGCTGGTGCCGGATGCAGAGTGATATCCTGAGAAAATATGTGAAGCCGGGCGATTTTATTACCACCAACGGTATGTTCCAGCGACTGGATAATCACAAAATGGCTGACACCGCTCTGGATGTCTTTACTTATGACTCATATCCGAATTTTGCCTATTGCCTGGATCAGGATCCGCTGCATTCCGACGGCCTCAATGACCGCAAATGGAGCAGTAATCTTACGAATGTACGCTCGGTTTGCCCGCATTTCGGCATCATGGAGCAGCAGTCGGGGGCGAACGGGTGGAATACCCGTATGGAAGCGCCTGCGCCGAAGCCGGGCCAGATGATGCTCTGGGTGATGCAGAGCATCGCCCATGGGGCGGATTATGTGAGCTTTTTCCGCTGGCGCACCTGTACGAAAGGCACGGAGATATACTGGCACGGCATTCTGGATTACGACAACCGCGACAACCGCAAGCTGGAAGAAGTCTGCCGCATCCGCGACCGGGTGAGGGCAATCGCTGAGACGGCCGGATCCAGTTATCAGGCAAATGTTGCGATGCTTCGCGATTATGATAATGTCTGGGATGCGGAAGTCGATCTGTGGCATCAGCGCCTGGCCTGGAGCAGCGAGGAAGAAATTTTCCATGCGGCGCAGACTTCGCACACGCCGCTGGATTATGTTTATCTGTGCGACAGCACATCTCTGGATGAGCTGACGGCTTATTCCGTGCTGATTTATCCGCACCCGCTGATTCTTACTGAAAAACGGGCGGCGCTGCTGAAAGCCTACGTGGAACAGGGCGGCACCCTGATTTTTGGCGCGCGTACCGGTCAGAAAGAGATCAGCGGCCAATGCGTGATGAGGCCGATGCCGGGACTGCTGGCGGAACTGTCCGGAAGCGATGTCCGCGAATTTACCTTTGTGGGGCCGGCGGATGAGCCGCAGTCCATGACCTGGGACGGACAGCAGGTGGGAACAGGGCTTTTCAGCGATATCATGGATGCGGTTGGAGAGAATGCCAGAGTTCTCGCCGTCTATGACCGTGATTTCTATCAGGGCCGCGCGGCGCTGATCGAAAGCCGCTGCGGCAAAGGCCGGGTTTTGCATTTCGGCGGAACCTTTACCAGAGACAATACCGTGCGTTTCCTGGATGATGCGGGCGTGCTGGATCCATACCGGAATTTGCTCAGTCTCCCGGCGTGCTGCGAGCTGGCGGTAAAGGAAAAGGACGGCAGGAGATACCTGTTTGTGCTGAATTACACCAGTCAGCCGCAGACCGTTACCCTGCATGTGACGGCAACGGATATGGATAACCAAACAGAAGTGTCCGGCGACGTATCCATAGAGGCTTACGGGACCAGGGTATACCGTATATAACCGAAGGTAACACCGATTATTCCGAGACGCGGGGGCCTGTGCTCCTGCGTTTCTGATTGGCAGGAGGATTGACATGGAACTGAGAAACGGAAAATATGCCTTAATGGCAGTGACAAGTATGGGCGTCCGGCTCACCCCGGAAAACCGGCAGCCGGTAAATATCAGCCGCCGTTATGAAATGCAGGCGACCAGCGCGGAGAGCAATGTCCTGAATATCAGCGCATCTCTTGGCCTTCCGGTCTGTGTACTCACAAAATTTGTAAAAGGAAGTCCGATAGCGGCTTTTATCCAATCTGAACTGCGCAGACGAAATATCGCTTATATCGGCAGCGAAATAGAACAGGACGACCCATGGGGCTACCGCCACCAGTTTAATATTGCAGACGGCGGTTACGGGCTGCGTGCTCCGCAGGTGACGAACGACCGCGCGGGTGAAGTGGGACGGACGCTGTGCGCACAGGATTTTGATCTGCAGCAGATCTTTGAGAAAGACGGTTGCAAAATTCTTCATCTGTCAGGGCTTATCGCAGCGCTGTCGCCGGAAACAGGTCAATGCTGTCTGGAGATTGCGAGGACGGCAAAGAAAAATGGAACGCGGATTTCGTTTGACCTGAATTACCGTGAGAGCTTCTGGAAAAACCGCAAAGAGGAACTGAAGGACGTTTTTCATGAGATTGCCTCACTGGCAGATATTCTGATCGGAAACGAGGAAGATTTTCAGCTTGCGCTGGGGCTGGATGGCCCGAAAGTGAACGGAGCCGATATGGGAACTGCCGGGTTGTTCCGCCAGATGATCAGCCGGGCGGGAGAGGCCTATGCAAATGCTTCTGTGTTTGCAGCTACGCTGCGGCAGGTGAAAAACGCGAATGAGCATCTCTGGGGTGCTCTTATGTATGCGGAAGGAAACTGGTACGAAGAAGAACAGCGGGAAATTCCGGTCTTTGACCGAATCGGCGGCGGAGACGGATTCGTGGGCGGAATGCTGTACGGAATCCTGCGCGGCTGGGAACCGTATCAGTGGATACAGTTCGGATGGGCGACCGGCGCGATGGCAGCAACTGTGGCGGATGATTATGCGACACCCATGAGCGAAGACCAGGTATGGGATATCTACCGGGGCAACGCCCGTGTAAAGCGTTAGGAGGACACATATGAGACAATCGGATATTGGACTGATCGGGCTTGCGGTTATGGGAGAGAACCTTGCAATGAATATAGAACGCAGGGGATTTACCGTGAGCGTATACAACCGGACGGTTAAAAAAGTAGAGGATTTTTTAAACGGCCGCGCGAAAGGGAAAAACATTCTCGGGGCGATGAGTCTGGAAGAACTGGTCATGCAGCTGAAGAAGCCGAGAAAAATCATGATGATGCTGAAAGCCGGAAACCCGGTGGACGAGACAATCGAAAAACTGATTCCTTTGCTGGAACCGGGCGATATTATTATTGACGGCGGAAACTCACACTTTCCGGATACGCAGCGAAGATGCGCCCTCGTGGAGAGCAGGGGACTGCTTTACGTTGGCATGGGGGTGTCCGGCGGAGAAGAGGGCGCTTTGAACGGCCCGTCCCTGATGCCGGGCGGTTCGGAAAAGGCATGGCCGCACGTGAAAGACATTTTTCAGAAAATCAGCGCAAGACTGGAGGACGGTACTCCCTGTTGTGACTGGGTCGGCAGCGGCGGTGCAGGTCATTTTGTAAAAATGGTGCACAACGGAATCGAATATGGAGACATGGAACTGATCTGCGAAGCATATCAGCTGATGCGCTGCGGACTGCATATGACAGCGGACGAAATGCACACTGTTTTTGCGGAATGGGACTGCGCAGAGCTGGACAGCTATCTGATTGAAATTACAGGAAATATTCTTGCTTACAGGGACAGCGACGGTACGCCGCTGATTGACCATATTCTGGATACGGCCGGACAGAAAGGCACCGGGAAGTGGGCTGCGGCTGCGGCTCTGGATGAAGGCGTACCTCTGACGCTGATCACGGAGGCAGTGGCGGCCCGCAGCCTGTCTGCATCAAAGGAGGAGCGCGTCTATGCTTCCGGCATTCTTACCGGGCCGTCCCCGGAACTTGCCGGAGACAGAGAACAGCTGCTCTGTGATATCCGTCAAGCTCTTTATGCGTCAAAGATCGTATCCTATGCGCAGGGATATGCGCTGATGCGGACCGCCTCCGACACATACGGCTGGAATCTGAATTACGGAGAAATCGCATCGATGTGGGGAGGCGGCTGTATTATCCGCAGCGCTTTTCTCGGCGAAATCCGGCGGGCCTACGACCGAAACCCGGATTTGCGCAATCTGATGCTGGATGACTATTTTAAGGAAAGTATCAGCCGGGCGCAGGATGGATGGCGTCGGGTCTGTGCTTCCGCGATGATGGCCGGAATCCCCATTCCAGCGATGAGCGCCGCTCTGTCCTATTACGACGGTTACCGCTGCAGCCGGCTGCCGGCAAATCTTCTCCAGGCACAGCGCGATTACTTCGGAGCGCATTCCTATGAACGGACGGACGCGCCCCGCGGAGCCTTTTTTCACACCAACTGGACCGGAAAAGGAAATGCAACTTCGGCATCTGTGTACACTGCATGAGGACGTTCGGAATATATTGCGCCCGCATGGCCGTCTGTTGATTCCATACCTTTTCAGTCTGCGTCAAGGTACCTCCCAACCGTCTCAGCGGCGATCGTCAGCCCTTTCACCATCGTCTCCAGCGGGAGAGACGGAACGGAGGCGGAATGCTCGCAGACCTGATCGCAGCTGAAGGGCAGATGGATAAAACCGCCCAGGACCCGCGGGAAGCGCAGGCTCAGCAGATCGAGCAAATGGTACATGATGCAGTTACAGACATAGGCCCCGGCGGTGTAGGAGAGCACTGCCGGCACGCCGGCCGCTTTCAGATTTGCGACGATATCGCGCACCGGGATCGTGGCGAAATAGGCCGCCGGGCCGTCCGCGCGGATGGGCTCGCCCGCATAGGAAACGCCGGCGTTGTCCGGGGAGACGGCATCCTTGACGTTGACGGCCACGAGCTCCGGCGTGATCACGGAGCGTTTTCCGGCCTGGCCGACGCAGATCACCGCGTCCGGCTGTTCCTCCCGCACGGCCTGCTCCAGGAGGGCGGCCACGCCGTCGTATTCCACCGGCATTTGTCGACGGACGATACGGATGTCGCCGATCTGCTCCGGGAGCCGGCTGACCGTTTCCCAGGAGGGGTTGGTTTTGTCGCCGCCGAAAGGTGCAAACCCGGTAAATAAAATTTTTTTCATATGATTCACTCCAGTTATTCTGATGATGATGACAGGATGATATGGTCACAAAGCCATACTATAGTAAAAGACGGTTTCTGTCAATTAACGATTGACGAATGCGCCCGGCGGGGGATAAAATGAAGAAAAACGTGCATACGCAAAGGGAAAGGAGCATTATCTATGAAAAAATTAGGCTTCGGGCTGATGCGGCTGCCGCTGCTTGACAGCAACGACGCGGCCAGCATCGATGTGGAACAGGTGAAAAAGATGGTGGACGCGTTCCTCGAAAGAGGCTTCACATATTTCGATACAGCCTGGATGTACTGCGGGTTCAACAGCGAAAACGCGGCCAGAGAAGCGCTGGTGGAGCGCCATCCGCGCGACAGCTTCACGCTGGCGTCCAAGCTCCACTCGGAATTTTTTAATTCTCTGGAGGATCGGGACAAAATATTTAACGAGCAGCGACGGAAGACGGGCGTAGAATATTTTGACTACTATCTTCTGCACGGGATTGAGGCCGGCAGCTATCCGAAATACGAGCAGTTTGACTGCTTCTCCTGGCTTCGGGAAAAGAAAGAGCAGGGGCTGGTAAAGCACATCGGCTTTTCGTTCCACGATACGCCGCAGCTGCTCGACCAGATTCTCACGAAGCACCCGGAGGTGGAATTTGTACAGCTGCAGATCAATTATCTGGACTGGGAGAGCGAGTGGGTGCAGTCGCGCGCCTGCTATGAGACGGCCACCAGGCACGGCAAGCCGGTGATCGTGATGGAGCCGGTCAAGGGCGGCACGCTGGCGCAGCTTCCGCCCGATGCGGCAAAGCTCCTGAAAGACTACGCGCCGGAGGCTTCCCTGCCGTCGTGGGCGATCCGCTTCGCCGCGTCCCTCGACAATGTGATGGTGGTGCTGTCCGGCATGAGCAATATGGAACAGCTGCTGGACAATACCGCATTCATGTCGGATTTCCATCCCATGACGGAAGAGGAGCGGAAGCTGACGGAGCAGGCGGCCGCCATGATCCGCGCGAACATCGCCGTTCCCTGCACCGGCTGCGCTTACTGCACGGAGGGCTGCCCGCAGCACATCGCGATTCCGCAGTATTTCTCTTTATATAATGAAGACATGCGCGAAACGCTGGGCAAGGGCTGGACGCCGAATGCCACGCAGTATGAGCTGCTGACGAAGAACTTCGGCCGGGCCGCGGACTGCGAGCAGTGCGGGCAGTGCGAGGGCGTCTGTCCGCAGCATCTGCCGATCATCAGGTATCTGCAGGCGGTATCGCAGCATTTTGACAAGTAACCGCAAGCAAATTTTATGCGGGGCTGCCGTAAATTCGTTCGTTTGCAAACGACCGTTATTTGCGGCTGCCCCGCTTTCAATTTTGAAATTTTTACATAAAAATTGTGCAAAAAACTACCAAATTTTAGAAATATAGTGTATAATTTGACCATAAGATTTTTTACAGGGAGGAAGCATTATGGCAAAAGAAATGATTGCAATGCTTCTGGCCGGCGGACAGGGTTCCCGACTGTACGCACTGACGCAGAAGCTTGCAAAACCGGCAGTTCCGTTCGGAGGAAAATACCGCATCATCGATTTTCCCCTGTCCAACTGCGTCAATTCAGGCATCGATACCGTCGGCATTCTGACCCAGTATCAGCCGCTGGTACTGAATGAATACATCGGAAACGGCCAGCCGTGGGATCTCGACCGTCTCCATGGCGGCGTCTTTGTCCTGCCGCCGTACCAGAAAGCCTCCGGCTCCGACTGGTACAAGGGCACGGCCAACGCCATCTACCAGAACCTTTCGTTCATCGAGCGCTATGACCCGCAGTACGTGATTATTCTCTCCGGCGACCAGATCTGCAAGCAGGACTACAGCGACTTCCTGCGCTTCCACAAGGAGAAAAACGCAGAGTTCAGCGTGGCGGTCATGGAAGTCCCGTGGGAGGAGGCGCCGCGTTTCGGCCTCATGGTCGCGGACGAGAACGACCGGATCACGGAGTTCCAGGAGAAGCCGAAGAATCCGAAGTCCAATCTGGCTTCGATGGGCATTTACATCTTCAACTGGGACATCCTCAAACGCTACCTGACCGAGGATGAGGCGGACCCGGATTCCGAGAACGATTTCGGCAACAACATCATCCCCAACCTGCTGCGCGACCAGCGCAGAATGTACGCGTACCGTTTCAGCGGCTACTGGAAGGACGTCGGAACCATCAGTTCCCTGTGGGAAGCGAACATGGAGGTGCTCGACCCGGAGCACAGCGGCATCAACCTCTTTGACGACAACTGGAAGATTTACAGCCGCAACAGCGGCATGACCGGCCACAAGATCAGCAGGGGCGCGGTGGTGGAAAACTCCATGATCACCGACGGCTGCCGCATCAAGGGCAGCGTCAAACATTCGATTCTGTTCGCGGGCGTGCAGGTGGAAAAGGGCGCCGTGCTTGAGGACGCCGTCGTCATGGGCGGCACGGTGATCAAGTCCGGAGCCGTCGTCAAGCACTGCATCATCGCGGAGAACGTCACGATCGGCGAGGGCGCCGTGGTGGGCGCGATGCCGCAGGGCGAGGCGAACGGAGTGGCGACCGTGGGCGCCGGCGTCGTGATCGGCAGAAACGCCAAGATCGGCCCCAACGCCATGATCAACGAAAATGTAGAGGATGGTGAAGAAAAATGACGAAATCAAATACAAGTGCCCTGGGCATCATATTCCCGAACAGTTACGACGCGCTCGTGCCGGAGCTGGTCAACGTGCGTCTGATGGCGTCCATCCCCTTTGCCAGCCGTTACCGTCTGGTCGATTTCATTCTCTCCAGTATGTCAAACTGCGGGATCGCCAACATTTCCGTGATGGCAAACAACAACTACCAGTCCCTGATGGATCACCTCGGCTCCGGCCGTGAGTGGGATCTGGTGCGCAAAAGCGGCGGCCTTCACATTTTCCCGCCGTTCGCGGACAAGTCCTCCAAGCCCTACACCGGGCGTATCGGGGCTTTGGCCAGCATTCTGGACTTCCTGCGGGTGCAGAAAGAAAAATACGTGATTCTCGCCGACTCCAATATCGTGGTCAATTTTGACTATAGCGCGATGATCGACGCGCACATTGCCAGCGGGGCGGATGTCACCATCGCCTACAACGAGCAGGAGCTCCCGGCCAGCGTCCAGGCCTACAAGGGCAACGACCGCGGGATTTACTATACCTTCGGCATCGAAAACGGCCGCATCACCAAGATTTTCGTCAATCCCAGAGAGCCGGGCGTGCAGAATTTCTCGATGAACTTCTACCTGATCGAGCGCGAGATGCTGATCGATATGGTGAGCGCGGCTTCCGTACACGGCCTGCATTACTTCGAGCGCGACGTTTTGCTGCCGCAGCTGAACCGCCTGAATGTGCAGGGATTCAAGTATGACGGCTATATCGCGCGGATCAGCAGCCTCCAGAGCTATTTCGAGGAGAACATGAAGCTCCTGGACGACTACAACCTTGACGCTCTGTTCTCCAGAGCGCCGATCTACACCAAGATTCGTGACGACAACCCGACCGTCTACGCTTCGGGCGCAAAGGTACAGAACGTGATGGCGGCCGACGGCTGCATCATCGAGGGCGAAGTGGAAAACAGCATCCTGTTCCGCGGCGTGAAAGTGGGCAAGGGCGCAAAGATCAAAAACTGCATCCTGATGCAGGACACTGTCGTCGAGCCGGGCGCGGAGATCGAATATCTGATCACCGACAAGAACGTGACGATCACCGCCGGAAAGACCATGAGCGGCACGGACACGTTCCCGGTATACATTGCAAAGCATCAGGTGGTCTGAGCGGAGCAAAGACCGCACATAGCTGAGAAATCAGAAAATCATGGCCTGCCGGTTACCGGCGGCAGAGGAAAGCCGTTCTGCGGAGCGGCTTTCTTTGCAGATGATGATTAGATACAACTAACTCACATATGATTTCATGATGAAAGGAAGATTGATATTTCGTGTCGTTTAATGTAAGTTTAAAAGAATTATTCATGCATTTTAATGTGAATTTATCATGAAAAAGCGTTGATTTTTACATGAATGTGCGTTATACTATAAGCGACTTCTGAGAGGAGGGCGCTTATGTACCGCAAAATCATGCTTTTTCTGGAAACGTGGAAGAAAAGCGAATACCGCAAGCCGCTGATTCTGCAGGGGGCAAGGCAGGTCGGCAAGACGTATTCCATTCTGGAGTTCGGGCGTACACATTATGAGAATGTGGCGTATTTCAATTTTGAGACCAATCCCAGGCTGAACGAAACCTTTGAGGAAAACCTCAGTCCCGGTTATCTGATTCCCATTTTGTCGCATATTGCGGGGCAAACGATCGTCAGGGAAAAGACGCTGATTGTCTTTGACGAAATACAGCTTTGCGAACGGGCGCTTACCTCGCTGAAATATTTTTGCGAGGACGCCCCTGATTATCATATTATCGTGGCGGGGAGTCTTTTAGGCGTTGCGGTAAGCAGGGCGAAATTCTCTTTTCCCGTAGGGAAGGTTGATATGAAAACGCTTTATCCGATGGATATGGAGGAATTTATGCTTGCCCTGGGCGAGGACGCTCTGACGGAACAGATCAAAAAGAGCTTTCAGACGGATACGCCGCTGCCTTCCGCCATGCACGACGCTGCGATGCAGCTCTATCGCCAGTATCTCGTGGTGGGCGGCATGCCGGAGTGCGTCATGCAGTTCGCCCAGACGAGGGATTATATCCTTGTGCGCCATACGCAGGATACCATTCTGGTCAGCTACCTCAACGATATGAGCAAATACAACAGCCTAAATGAGATCAAGAAAACACGGCTGGCCTATGACAACATCACCGTGCAGCTCTCAAAAAAGAATACCCGTTTTCAGTATAAACTGGTCAGGAAAGGCGGCCGGGCATCTGAATTTGAGAACGCGATGGAATGGCTCTGCCTGTCTGGGATCGTGTCTCGGGTGTTTCGGGTGGAGCAGATTAAGAAGCCTCTGGAAAATTACCGCAATATCGATGCGTTTAAGATTTATGTTTCCGACTCTGGCCTGCTTGCCGCCAAAAAGGATTTAGCGGCGAACGACGTTCTCTATATGGTGGAAGAATTAAACGACTTCAAGGGCGGCATGGTGGAAAACTATGTGAATGTGCAGCTTATGATCAGCGGCTACCAGACTTATTACTGGGAATCCGAGCGCGGAGCTGAAATAGATTTTGTCATCCAGCGGCAGGGAAAGCTCATTCCCATTGAGGTCAAGTCCGCTGACAACACGAAGGCCAAAAGCCTGAAAGTCTATATGGATGCCTACAGGCCTGCATACGCCATCAAGCTCTCCGCGAAAAACTTCGGTTTTGAGGACGGAAAAAAGACGGTTCCCCTTTACGCCGCATTTTGCATCTGAATCATGTGTGCGGAGAGAATGCGAAATGCGAATTGACAGATCCTTTTGCCCTGTGTTATAATTTTGACGTTAAAGGAGAGGGGTGAAAAGATGAGGAG
>CANRIG010000027.1 GCA_947630595.1 uncultured Lachnospiraceae bacterium
TCAAACTCCACATCGTTTGTAAACGCATATCCGGCCGGTGCGCCTTCCTCATGGAGGACATATTTGCCAGGCGCCAGACCTTTGACCACCTTTGACTCGGTTCCGGAAGTCCAGTCAAGCGTTTCGCCGTAAACGGTCACTGCGGCTTCTGTGCTGCCGTCTTCGTTGACTTTCAGAACCTGCAGGTGTGCGCCCGGAAGCTCTTCTTCACCGGAGAGGGCTTTCTTGCTCAGTTCGATTTCGGTGGCGGTGTTAGTTACGGGTACGTCTGCCGTCACCACTTCACCATTTTCACCTGGCTTATTGCTTACGCTAAAGGTTACCGGCTGTGCCTTGGTAAACCCGCCCGGTACGGAGGTCTCGGTCAGGGTGTAATCCCCTGCCGGAAGTCCGTAAATAATGTCAGATACATAGGATACTTGGGAGCCGTCGCTCTGCCTGTCATCCTGAGTCAGCGTGACAGTATACGGGAAAGCGGTTATCGGCCCGTTCCCGGATGCGGTTTCATTCCCGCTTGCCGCTTCACCCGAAGCGTCGCCTGTCGTGCTGCCTGCCGGTGTAATCTCGAAAGTAATGGACTCGCCGTCTTTCAGTTCGTAGTTGTCCTCAAATGTCTTGGTTACCCGAGTCTGGGTCAGAGAGTCGTTGATGATAATTGTGCCATCCTCATCCGTCAGACCATCATCATCAACGCTCACCACGCCGTACTCATCTACGGAGAAAGTGATGGAGTTTGCAAACACATAGCCTTCCGGTGCTATGGTTTCTTCCAGGATATAGGAGTAGCCGCCGACAATCTTATCGCCGAAGTCCTTTGTCTCCCCGGATTTTGATACCCAGCTGTCAATTTCCTGATCTTTACTGTACAGCAGGTTGTCGTTTGCATCATAGATGTCTTCCGCGGCTTTCAGGACAATGGTTGCGCCATCCACTTCCTTATCGTTTGTGATATCCTTCTTGTTGACGTTCAGTTTAATATCGTCATCTGTAAATGGCCCATTATAAAGGTTTGTTAAATCTATGACTGTTTCGGAATCATGCCCACTTGCTTCCACAGAAAATGAATATCTGTTTCCGTCCGCCGGAATACTGTAGCCTTTTGGCGCTTCGAGCTCCTTAACATAATAGTCACCTGCTGGAATATCCTGCGTAAATTCAGCTATACCACCGTCTGTAGTAACTGCTGTACCGAGCCATGTATCCGCCTGAGCTAATTCGCTGCCATTGCTTTCGATAGCTGACCCAGCAAACAGGCCAAATTTTGCGCCTGCCAATGGAATGCCGTCAGAACTTTCTTTTGACAATGTCACTTTGACATGCTGACGCATATTTTTGAGTGCAAAGTCACTTCCGGAAAGATTTACAGTATAATCTGATTTGCCTTCTTCTGGAATAAGCCCCTCTACAACAAACGGTTTCATTGGAACATAACCGTCCGGAGTATTGATTTCTCCTAACCAGTAAGTGCCAATTCTTATATCTGAGCGTCCGCCTTCTCCATTATCATTTGTTGTAATTGTATAAAGTGCCTTATCTGCATTCCCTTCTTTTGCTTCTTTCTCACTTGCAAACAGACCAAATTCAATTCCAGCTCCTGGACCATATGAATCATATATGAAAGTCTTGTTGCCATCATCGCCTTCGATACTGGAAAGCTGTTGTAAGAGTTTTTCCAAAGTCAGCTTTCCTCTGATCGGCGCGTCAGAAACCTCAACAGAAACCTGGGAAACCACATTGTCGGGTGCTTCTGCTCCCACTGTACCAACTGGAAACTCGACAGGAGTTTTATTCAGTTGATAGCCGAGAGGTTCTTTCACTTCCTCTACCTGGTAAGTGCCGGTTTCCAGATATACAATTTCTTCAACTTCACCGTTCTCACCGGATATAAAATGGTGTGCACTCCCTTGATCTGAAATCCATCCTCTACCGTCGAAGTATTTATTGACGGTATTTCCGTTTCTGTCAGTCAGCCACTTTACAATAAATTCTGCGCCGGCAAGAGATGTACCTGGGCCAACAACTTTGTCGGCAGCTGCATCCACTTTTTTTATTTTCAATGAAGCTTTGAACAGTCCGTTTTCAAAAGTGTGTGTATATTCTATTTCCGGATTCTTCTTATAATCTTTCTTGATTTCAACTGTCCATGTTTCATCGGATTTTATATATCCAGCGGGAGCTTTGGTTTCTTTTACATAGTAGGTACCATACTCCAACAGATCAGAGGTCGCTTCGCCAGCTTCATTTGTTATAAGAGCTATTCCTACTTGGGTGCTGCAGTCTGAATCGCTGAAAATGCTAAACTCTGCGCCTCCTAAAGGTATATCCTGCCCTGGCTGGTCGCCAGCAGAACTGCCCGTACCTTTTTTCACAATGTGAATCCGATTTTTAATAATCTCATCTGATACCTTTGCTTGAGCAGGAATGACTGTAGTTGTACCACTGTACAAATTTACAGTGACCTTTTTAACCGTATCACTGAGCGTATAACCTTCTGGCTCTTTTATTTCTTTTAAATATACATCCATTGTAGTTTGAGATGCAGAAGGAATATCCGTTTCAAAGGCCAAACTACCTTTGCCCTCAGCGTCCGTTACAATTTTTCCTATGAACGATCCTTCAACAATAGTATTTTCATTTTCGTTACCTTCTTCGTATACACCGTATTCTGCACCTGCAAGTGTTGTACTTGGATTTGTTTCATCTGCAGTTTTTATAAGCTCTATACTTGCATGCAGTTTATCGGGACTATTTTTAATATAACCATCTGCACTGATACTATCACCCAAAACAGCTGGATCTGAATATGTCACGGGAATTCGACTGTCAGGGGCAATATATCCTGCTGGTACGGTTTCCTGAAGATAAACCATTCTACCAGAGACTTTATCACTGGCAAATTCAGCATATGCCTTCCCGTCTTCACCTGTAGTGATAGAACCAAGTGGAGTGCCGCCAGTTTCCACAGGATACACATCAAATCTAACATTCGGCATCAAAGCTTTATCATAACCATCCTGTTTTTGAATACGAATAGCTACTTTGGTGCGTGTAAAATTAATTGATAACTCTTGGGTTACTGCTGCTGTGTATGCAGAAGTTCCAAGTGTTTGATACTTCTTATATTGACCTGTTTGATTGACCAATACTGGTTGCCAGTCTCCGGGGCCAGTAAAAGTAACGCTAAATGTGCCTGCACTAACGCCGCCTGCCATGTCTGAAAAGTCTTTCTGACATAAAAACTGGAATTTCTGACCAGCGTTTAATTTGACAGAGTTTCCCCCAAAATACCTGTTCCCATTATTATCAACACAATCCAAACCTGCTGGGACTGTGAAGCTAATATATGCGTTCTGTACAACAAACCATGAAGAACCTGCAGATGAAATCGTATAGCTACCTGCTACTGCATTTCCATCTTCTAGTTTTAATAATGGCAGTTCTCCATTCTCATTGGTCATTCCTCCAGATACTCCACTCATATTTACAAGAGCGTTGTACCATGCTTTTGCAAGACTTCTTCCAGCATCAGAGACACCATATCCTGAGCTGGAAAAGTCTCCATCTTCGCTATTATTTCCGCCTCCCCAGCCATTATGACTTTCGTCATATGTCCACTCGTAATAACGATGAGAAGCTGCAATATGAGTAAGAACATAGTAAAAATTATTAATTATATTTTGATCTCCACAATCTAATATCGATGCAAATTCAGAATTGCGAATTAATGCATCTAAAGTATTTTTTCCCGTAGGATTAAATCCTGGACCACCATAACCATAATACAATACCTTTTGCAGTTTGGAATCATTTAGTAGTTCTGAGTCTTCATATGTACCTTCCAAAGTGGAAGCAAGTCTGGACTGCAGGCAGTATGCAATCATCTCTTCTGTTATATCATCATTCCCATCATTCCATTTCACATCAACTTTAAAAATAGTTGTTCCATAATAACTAGTTGTTCCATCATCATTTTTGAAAGGCGTTCCAAATAGTTCACCATCTTTACCATATTGATTGAAAGTATCATAATCAATCGATTCTTCGTGAGATTTTACACGGGCCGAAACAATTGTTGAAAAACTCCCTACATCAAATCCAATTAGGTTAATTTCATTATTTGCAGTTGTGCTGATGGTGTCCGTTACATCTTCTACGACATTTGTCTGTTCATTGATATGGTAGGTAACGTATTCATCGGTTTCCGAGTCCATATCGCCAAAGATCGGCTGTTTGTAGCGCATAACTACACGGACATTTCCTGCTTCCGGCTCAATCCGTTCGCCATTCGCTTCAAAATAGACGTCATAGCAAACAAATTCCTCAAATATTTTTTCTTCACTGCCCATCTGCGACTCGATCGCCGTTACCGCTTCATTATAGCCTGCGCTGCCCTCCGGCAGATAAGATGCTTTCAGCACTGCATCCTGCGGCAGGTTCGCATCCGGCTGTGCAGTGGCAACGATAACAACCCTTCCGTCCTCATAGCGGAAATCTGTTTTCGGTTCTTCTTTCATCGCTTCTGCAGTTACTGTCACTGTAATTCCATCTGCCGGAATATCTTCGATCGTATATTCGCCGGCAGCGTCTGCAGTTTCCGGAGTCTTGCCATTTTCAGAAACATCCGCAGTTTCCTCATCTGTATCTGCTTTTTGCACATCTGCATGGTCAGATGTTACTTCTGTGATGGTATAGCCTTCCTCCGCAGTTACCGTGAATGTGATCGCTCCGTCTGTCGCCGCCACATCCGCATTTGTGACATCCTCGCCGTCTACAGTGACAGCTGCGCCTTCGTTTACCGAAAAGGTCACCGTCGGTTCTTCGGCAAGTTCTGTTTCAGATTCAGTCTCAGACTCAGATTCCGACTCCAGTTCAGACATCGGCTCCATCCCGGAAAGATCCGCCTCGCTTTCCGTCAGCGGTTCTGTCTCCGCCTCCGTACTTTCGGTCTCGTCCGCAGCCGCCGTAACGGTCACGATAAAGCTCTCCTCATAAATAACGCCATCCGCTTTGTAACCGTGGGAAACCGTTGTGGTTCCTTCCGCCACCGCGCGGATATGGCCGAGCGCCCCGGTGCTGTCCCCCAGTATTTCCACCGGTCCGTCTTTCAGCGCCAGCCAGGAGTGGTCGCTGCCCTCGTAGCCGTTTAAGTAGGCCTCGTCGCCCACCTGCAGGATCGGCTGGTGCAGGTCAACGATGAATTCCTGTTCGTTCGTCTCGGATTCAAGTTCCGTCTCGTCCGTGATTTCCAGGTAGGAAACATTGATCTCAATGTTCTTTATAATATGTTCAACTTTGTATTCATTCTTTTCTTCGTTTTCGGTCTTCGGTACTTCCTTGTCCTCGACCTTCACGTGGTCTACCTTGTAGCCTTCGTCCGGCACTACCTTGAATACGAACGTGCCGTCTTTTTCTACTTCCTTATAATAATCCTTAATCTCGATGTCCTGCTCGATGCCTTCCTCGTCTTTGACGCGGATGGTGCCGTGTTCGTCGGCCTTCTCACCAAACTCGATGCGGTAGGTGATTTCCTCGGTTTCTTCTTCGCCCTCGGTCAGTTCCTCCGTCTCCGTTTCCCCTGCCGTTTCGCTCTCTGTGCCCGGCTGGGTCTCATTCGGCGTAGACTGTTCCGTATTGTTCTGCGTATTTGCCGCTTGGCTTTCGGCCTCGCTCTGGCGGCTGGATTCCGCCTCGCTCTCAGCTTTTGCGCTGCTTTCGGCTTCGCTCTGCTTCCTTGCGTTTTCGCTCTGCGCATTGGACTCCGCTTCGTTCCTCAGCCTTTCGCTTTCCGCGTTGGACTCCTTTTCGCTCTGCTTGTTGGATTCCGCTTCGCTCTGCAGCCTCTCGCTCTCGGCGTTGGATTCCGCCTCGCTCTGCAGCCTCTCGCTCTCAGCGTTGGATTCCGCTTCGCTCCGCAGTCTTTCACTTTCCGCGTTGGATTCCGCTTCGCTCTGCAGTCTCTCGCTCTCGGCGTTGGATTCTGCTTCACTCTGCAGCCTCTCGCTCTCGGCGTTGGATTCTGCTTCGCTCTGCCTGTTGGATTCCGCTTCGCTCTGCAGTCTTGCCTGCTCGGATTCGTCCGTGTTCGACACGGTCGTAATCCCGCTCTCAGTTGACGCCTCGCCTGCGCTGGTCACGATGCCGTTCTGCAGAAGCATGGTCGCCGTCAGCAGAATCGCCAGTGCACGTTTCCATTTTGCATTCATTCTCCTCATTTTACTTTCCTCCTTACTTACCAGTCTAACCTTTATTTTCAACAACCTGACACGGTTGGAATCTGGAATAAAAATGTATAAATATTAAATTTCTACACTCTATATTCATTCGGGGCCGATTTTGGCCTTTCCCTTGTTTTCCCCTTGTTTTTTTGAGTGTCGAAATCGCTGGAAGCCCCGATTTTACGGGCTTTTTTGAGTCAGTATGCAAATGTGGATTTGCTGACTGATTTTTGGAAAAAGCCCGTATTTACGGGGTTTTCCGGGCGTTTGGGAAGGGAAAAAGCAGATTTCTTCCCTTATTTTTTCCCTTACGGGGACTTTTTCCCGAAAAACGGGAAGTTCCGAAAACGCCCTGTTTACGGGAAATTCCGGGGTTTTTGAGGGAGAAAATTTTTCCCTTGGAATCCCCTTATTTTTCGTTGGATTGTGGTCTGGAAAGTAGGTTTTTGTGCAGTTCGATGAAAATGGCAGAAGTGAAAAATGCTTTGCTGATTTCGCGGGAATAACACGTTATGTAAACTAAATATTGTAAAATCGGGTGAAGCAGGAGAGTTATATTAAAAAATTAAGATGAATAATTATGAAATGGAAATAATAAAGAAGTTATTTAACGGCCGCCCCGTGATGAAATGAATTCTGGTCGGAGCGGCCGTTTTGCTTTATCTTACGTATCAGGAAATTCGTTTCGGAACATTACCGGTTCAGCTGCTTCTCAAGTTCGACAATGCGCTGCTCAAGATTTCGGATGATATGATTGTATTCCTGAATCTGTTTTTGCTGGTTGTCAAGCTTTGTTTTCTGACTTTCGATCGTAGCTTTCTGGTCATCGATTTTCGCTTTCTTGCTGTCGTTTTCCGCTTTCAAGTGATCGATTACATCTTTCTGTTTGTCAATATCAGCCTTTTGTTTGTCAATGTCGGCCTGCATCTCGTCGATCATGTACTGTACGGTATTCCGGTCAAGAATACGCAGTTCTTCTGAAAACATCTCCATCACCCTCTCCACATTCTGGCACAGACGGTATACGTCTTCATACATGGGCCTGAATTCCGGGTAAGCCCCGAGCAGCCGGAGGATGATCTCCGGGTCGTCCTGGCTGAGGAACGCAAGCCATGCTTCGGTCTCGTTGCTGACATCTTTATTCTGAATGTTCTGCCCGAAAATGTCAAGCGGTATGAACAGGTATTTCTGCAGGAGTTCCATTCGGAGGCCGGTGTTGGAGCGCTGCTCGAAATAGTGCAGGTAATCCTCCGGAAACTCCCGGAATCCTCCGGTGCTGTTCTCGATAAAGATGATGGTGTAGACTTCCTTGACCTCCAGATAGCTGAATTTTTTCTTTCGCCGGTCGCGGATTCGCTTGTACTGGCGCAGCAGGAGATCGGCGGAGTAGCAGGCGCTGCGCTGGCCGGGGAAGGCGTAGCCGATTTTCTGCGCTTCTACATCGGCCAGGCTGCCGTCGTCGAGCTGCACGATGATGTCCATGATCAGCAGGGAACTCTCGTCGGCGATGCGCGCAGAATCGCCCGGCAGGACCTGCTTGATGGTTACATGCCTTCCAAGCAGGACGGAGAGCAGCCGGTTGAGCCGCTCGGGAGTGTACTCGGGGCTGAGGATTTCCTTAAAGAAGAAATCGTACAGCAGCTTGACGCCGCGGACCCCGGTGCAGAAATCGAGAAATTCCTTCTGCTGGTATGGCTGCCAGCTGTCAAACTGCTGTCTGAGGGAAGGGGTGGACTGAATCTGTTCCAGCAGGGCTTCTCTTTCGTGAATCATGGGAAAATGCTGTTTCAGTTTGCTTGTCATGGTACCTCCTCGGGATGAAACTTAAAATTATTTGATACACATTACATATAAAATGTGAATATATGATAACATAGTTTACCAAGGAATGCAAGCAGACTCGTTCGACAAATTTCGACATTTATTCGGCAGACTTGTGTGGAAAGAATAAGATTACGTCATTTTGGGCAAAGAAAAAGAGATGGTCAAGGGAAAAGAGATACTTCGCTTCAATGAAAAATGCTGCTGTGAAAAATTGTACAAAAGCCGGATAAAAAACCCGCGAAAAACACATTGACAACTCCACTGGAATGTAGTATAGTGTTAAAGAATTTAATACGTCAAACCGATGAAGCGGAAGTAACGGCAGTTATGCGCGCACAGAGAGTCCGGGAGGGTGAGAGCCGGGTGGAGATGCAGATTGTCAAATGGGCCGCGGAGGGCGCAGTCAAAGGCAGCGGGGCAGCAGCCGAGTATTCTGCGACGTGAGGCATACGTCAGTTGCAGGAGATATGATGGTATCTCGACGAGAGCACGGGCAAAGGAAATCTTCCGGGCCTGTGAAGCAGGGTGGCACCGCGGAAATGCATTTTCGTCCCTGGCAGACATTCAGTCTGTCAGGGATTTTTTATGCGCAGGCTGGAAATTTACAGTTCAAGGAGGCACAATATGTATCCATCACTGGAACAGGCAAAGGCGGCCGCCGCGTCCGGGCCCTACCGCAGGATTCCGGTCTGCCGGGAGCTGCTGGCGGACCGGTTCACCACGATCGAGGTCATGCGCACGCTGCGGGCGGTGAGCAGCCACTGCTACCTGCTGGAGAGCGCGGAGGCGCACCAGCAGTGGGGCAGGTATTCTTTTCTCGGCTACGCGCCGACCATGGAGATCACATGCCGGGGCGGGCAGGTGAAAATCCGGCGGGGAAACGATATCTGCAGCGGCAGGGAGACGATTGCCGAAGAAATCCGCACGGACAGCCCGCAGAGCGTAATCCGGGAGGTGCTGGCGGCCAACCGCAGCCCGAAGCTCCCGGGAATGCCGCCGTTTACCGGCGGGCTGGTCGGCTACTTTGCCTACGATTACATCTGCTACAGCGAGCCGTCGCTGAAGCTCTCCGGGGAGGATCCGGACGCGTTTCAGGATGCGGATTTGATGCTGTTTGACCGGGTGATCGTGTTTGACAATTACCGGCAGAAGCTGATTCTGATCTGCGGGGTATCGACGGAAAATCTGGAACAGTCGTATGCCGAGGCGGAGCGGAAGCTGGACGAGATGGCGGCTCTGCTGCGGGGAGGGCAGAAATACGAGTTCGGACGGCTAAAGCTGAAAGAGGAGATACAGCCCTGCTTTTCCCGGGAACGCTATACGGAAATGGTGGAAAAAGCGAAGCACTACATCCGCGAGGGCGACATTTTCCAGGTGGTGCTGTCGAACCCGATGGAAGCGCGGGCGGAGGGCAGCCTGTTTGACGCCTACCGCACGCTGCGCACGACCAACCCGTCGCCATACATGTTTTATTTCACGAGCGACGACATCGAGCTGGTGGGCGCGTCGCCGGAGACGCTGGTCAAGCTGGAGGAGGGAACGCTGCACACATTTCCGCTGGCGGGAACGCGGCCGCGCGGCAAAACGGACGAGGAGGACCGGCGGCTGGAGCGGGAACTGCTGGCGGACGAGAAGGAGCTGGCGGAGCATAACATGCTGGTGGACCTGGGGCGCAACGACATCGGAAAAATCAGCGAGATCGGCAGCGTGTTTGTGGAAAAGTATCTCACGATCGAGCGCTATTCCCACGTGATGCACATCGGTTCGACGGTAGCAGGAACGATCCGGAAGGACCGGGACGCGGTGGACGCGGTGGACGCCATTTTGCCGGCCGGCACGCTTTCGGGCGCGCCGAAGCTGCGGGCCTGCCAGATCATAGACGAGCTCGAGGGCCGGAAGCGCGGCGTCTACGGAGGCGCCATCGGTTATCTGGATTTTGCGGGCAATCTGGACACCTGCATCGCCATCCGTCTGGCGTTCAAGAAAAACGGGCGCGTGACCATCCGCTCCGGCGCGGGCATTGTGGCCGACAGCGTGCCGGAACGGGAATTTGAGGAGTGCCGCAACAAGGCGCGGGCGGTGGTTGACGCGGTCCGGCAGGCAGAGGAGGGAGTCGAATGATACTGCTGATTGACAATTATGACAGCTTTTCCTACAACCTGTTTCAGCTTGCGGGAACGGTGCGGCCGGACATTCAGGTCATCCGCAACGACGCGTACACGGCGGAGGAGATCGCGGCCATGGAGCCGGAGGCGCTGATCATTTCGCCGGGGCCGGGGCGGCCGGCCGACGCCGGCGTCTGCATTGAGGTCATCCGCAGGCTGGCCGGCAAAGTGCCGATCCTGGGCGTGTGCCTCGGGCATCAGGCGATCTGCGAGGCCTTCGGGGCCACGGTTTCCTACGCGAAGGAGCTGATGCACGGGAAACAGTCGCAGATGCTCATATCGGAGGACAGCCTGCTGTTTCGGGGCCTGAGCAGCCCGGTGCCGGCGGCCCGCTACCATTCGCTGGCGGTGCTGGAGGACACGCTGCCGCCGGAGCTTAAGGTGACGGCGCGCGCCGACGACGGGGAGGTGATGGCCGTCGAACACACGGAATATCCGGTTTACGGATTGCAGTTTCATCCGGAGTCAGTGATGACGCCGGACGGGCTTCAGATTATAAAAAATTTTATGGAGGGAATACATCATGATTAAAGAAGCAATTATCAAACTTTCCAAAAAGGAAGACCTGACCTATCAGGAGGCGGAAGCGGTTATGAACGAAATCATGAGCGGGGAGGCGACGGCGGTTCAGATGTCCGCTTACCTCACGGCTCTGTCGCTGAAGGGCGAGACGATCGACGAGATCACGGCATCCGCGGCGGGAATGCGCGCGCACTGCATCAAGCTGCTGCATGAGCAGGATGTGCTCGAGATCGTGGGCACGGGCGGCGACGGTTCCAACTCTTTCAATATTTCGACGACGGCGGCGATGGTGATCGCGTCCGCGGGCGTGCCGGTGGCAAAGCACGGCAACCGCGCGGCTTCTTCCAAGAGCGGCGCCGCCGACGTGCTGGAGGCGCTCGGCGTAAAGATCACGATTCCGCCGGAAAAGAGCACGGAGCTGCTCTCAAAGCTCAATATCTGCTTCCTGTTTGCGCAGAATTATCATATTGCCATGAAGTATGTGGCTCCGATTCGCAAGGAGCTGGGCATCCGCACGGTATTTAATATCCTGGGGCCGCTCTCCAACCCGGCGGGCGCGAACATGGAGCTGATGGGCGTTTACGATGAGGCGCTGGTGGAGCCGCTGGCGCAGGTGATGATGAACCTCGGCGTAACCCGCGGCATGGTGGTGTTCGGGCAGGATAAGCTGGATGAAATTTCCATGAGCGCGCCAACTTCGGTCTGCGAAATCCGCGACGGAAAGCTTTCTTCCTATACGATTGAGCCGGAGCAGTTTGGATACCAGAAATGCGGCAAGGACGAGCTCAGGGGCGGAACGCCGCAGGAGAACGCGGAGATCACGAAGGCGATTCTCTCCGGCGCAGACCAGGGCCCGAAGCGCCAGGCTGTCTGCATGAACGCGGGCGCGGCCCTGTACATCGCCGGCAAGGCGGAGACGATCGCCGCGGGCGTAGCGCTCGCCGAGCAGCAGATCGACAGCGGCGCGGCGCTGGCGGTGCTGGATGCCTTTGTAAAAGAGAGCAATCAGTAAAGGATGCGGTTATGAATATTTTAAATGAAATTGCGGAAAAAACGGCGGAGCGGATTGCGCGGGAGAAATGGCAGCGCCCGCTGGAGCAGGTGCGCCGGGAGGCGGAGGAACTGCTGCAGTGGCAGACCGCCTGCGAGGCCCGGGAAACGCTGCGAAAGCAGGCCGGAAGCGAAGGCGGGGAAGCGCAGACCGATCTGCTGCCAGTGTTCGCTTTCGAGCGGGCGCTGGCGGAGGACGGCATCTCCTTTATCTGCGAGGTGAAAAAGGCTTCCCCGTCCAAGGGGCTGATCGCGGCGGAATTTCCGTATCTGGACATCGCCCGGGATTATGAGCGGGCGGGCGCCTCGGCGATTTCCTGCCTGACGGAGCCGTTTTATTTCCAGGGACAGGACCGCTACCTGCAGGAAATTGCGCAGACGGTGCGGATTCCGGTGCTGCGCAAGGATTTCACGGTGGACGAATATATGGTTTACCAGGCCAAGGCGCTGGGGGCCGGGGCGGTGCTGCTGATCTGCGCGATTCTGGACGACGCCCGGCTGCGCGCCTACGGTCAGCTGGCGCGGGAGCTGGGTCTGTCGGCGCTGGTGGAAGCCCATTCTGAGGAGGAAGTGGAGCGTGCGCTGCGCGCGGGCGCGCGGATCGTCGGCGTCAACAACCGCGACCTGCGGACATTTGAGGTGGACCTTGACAACAGCCTGCGGCTGCGGAAGCTGGTACCGCCGGAGGTGCTTTTTGTATCAGAGAGCGGCATCCGCACGGCGCAGGATATCCGCAGGCTGCGGGAGAACGGCACGGACGCGGTATTGATCGGCGAGACCCTGATGCGCTCAGGCGAAAAGGGAGCGCTGCTGCGGGAGTGGAAGACCGTGTGAAACCCGTTTGAAACCTGAAACATCGGGTGAAAAGGGAGCGTGAACCCGAAACATGGAGTGCGGAAAATGGAAATGGAACGAGAAATGGGAAAACAGATGAAAACGCAGGAAACCGTCCCAGAAAAGGAGCCGGTAAAAATCAAAATCTGCGGGTTGACCTGCCTGCGGGATGTTGAGTGCGTCAACGAGGCAAAGCCGGATTTCTGCGGTTTTGTCATCAACGTGCCGGGCCGGAGGCGCAGCATTTCCGTGGAGCAGCTGCGGACGCTGGTGCGGGCGCTGTCGTCGGAGATTGTGCCGGTGGGCGTGTTTCTTGACGCGCCGGTCGCGATGGTGAAGGAAGTGCTGGCGGAAGGGCTGGTGCGGACGGCGCAGCTGCACGGCAGGGAAGACGAGGCGTACATCCGGGAGCTGAAAGCGCAGGGCGATTACACCATCATCAAGGCGTTTCGCGAGGACACGCTGCAGAACGCGCAGGGAAGCGGCGCGGATTATGTGCTGCTCGACCACGCCGGCGGCGGAACGGGCGAGACCTTTGACTGGGCGCTGGCGAAGCAGGTCAAAAGGCCGTTTTTCCTGGCGGGCGGCATCGGGCCGGACAATCTGGCGGAGGCGCTGGCGGTTGTGCGGCCGTGGGCGGTGGACATGAGCACGAAGGTGGAGACCGACGGGCACAAGGACCGGGAGAAAATCCTGGCGGCGGTGCGGGCGGTGCGCGCATATAATGCGGACGGCTGTGCGGCGCTGTGAGGAATGCGGCATTTTATATCATATGGGCTGCCGGCATTTGTGTGCCGGCGGCGGCAAATATATGACCCCGGCGGCGCCGGGGAACAGGAGGAAATCATGAACGGAAGATTTGGAATACACGGCGGGCAGTACATTCCGGAAACGCTGATGAACGCGGTGCTGGAGCTGGAGGAGGCGTACAACCGCTATAAGGACGATCCGGATTTTAACCGCGAGCTGACCGCGCTGCTGAACGACTACGCGGGCAGGCCGTCGCGCCTGTATTTTGCGCGGCGGATGACGGAAGATCTGGGCGGCGCGAAAATTTATCTGAAGCGCGAGGACCTGAACCACACGGGCGCGCACAAGATCAACAACGTGCTGGGGCAGGTGCTGCTGGCGAAGCGCATGGGCAAGACGCGCGTGATCGCGGAGACGGGCGCGGGCCAGCACGGCGTGGCGACGGCGACGGCGGCGGCCCTGATGGACATGGAGTGCGAGGTGTTCATGGGCGAGGAGGACACGAAGCGGCAGGCGCTGAACGTGTACCGCATGCGGCTGCTGGGCGCGCAGGTGCACCCGGTGAGCACGGGCACGGGGACTTTGAAGGACGCGGTCTCCGAGACCATGCGCGAGTGGACGAAGCGGATCGACGACACCCACTATGTGCTGGGCTCGGTCATGGGGCCGCACCCGTTCCCCACGATTGTGCGCGATTTCCAGAGTGTGATATCGAAGGAAATCAAGGAGCAGCTTCTGGAGCGTGAGGGAAAGCTCCCGGATGCCGTGCTGGCCTGCGTCGGCGGCGGCTCCAATGCGATCGGCGCCTTTTATCATTTTATCGAGGACGAACAGGTGCGTCTGATCGGCTGCGAGGCGGCCGGGCGCGGCGTCAACACGGCGGAGACGGCGGCTACCATCGCCACCGGCAGGCTTGGCATTTTCCACGGCATGAAATCGTATTTCTGCCAGGATGAATACGGGCAGATCGCGCCGGTGTACTCGATTTCGGCGGGCCTCGACTATCCGGGCATCGGGCCGGAGCACGCCTACCTCTACGATAAAGGCCGTGCGGAGTACGTGCCGGTGACGGACGACGAGGCCGTGGAGGCGTTCGAGTATCTGTCGAAGCTGGAGGGCATCATTCCGGCGATCGAGAGCGCGCACGCGGTGGCGCACGCGCGGAAGCTGGCGCCGGCCATGTCGAAGGATCAGATCATCGTCATCAATATCTCCGGGCGCGGGGACAAGGACTGTGCGGCAATCGCACGCTACAGAGGGGAGGATATCCATGAATAGGATACACAGGGCATTTGAGCACGGGAAAGCGTTTATTCCCTTTATCACCTGCGGCGACCCGTCGCTGGAGATCACGGAGCAGCTGGTCTGCGAGATGGAAAAGGCGGGCGCCGACCTGATCGAGCTTGGCATCCCGTTTTCCGACCCGACCGCCGAGGGGCCGGTGATTCAGGAGGCCAACCTGCGGGCGCTGACGGGCGGCGTCACGACCGACAAGATTTTTGAGATGGTGCGCCGGCTTCGCCGCAAAACCGACATCCCCCTGGTGTTTATGACCTACGCGAACGTGGTCTTTTCCTACGGGACGGAGCGCTTCGTGCAGACCGCGGCGGAAATCGGCATGGACGGCCTCATCCTCCCGGACGTGCCGTTCGAGGAAAAAGAGGAATTTGACGACATCTGCGCGCGGCACGGCATGTCGCTGATCTCCCTGATCGCGCCCACCTCGCACCAGCGGATCGCCAGGATTGCGGAGAAAGCGGAGGGCTTTATCTACTGCGTTTCCTCCCTGGGCGTCACCGGCGTGCGCAGCGAGATCACGACCGATATCGGCGCGATGGTGCGGCTGGTCAAGGAAAACAGCGACATCCCGTGCGCCATCGGCTTCGGCATCTCCACGCCGGACCAGGCCAGGGCCATGGCGCGCCACGCCGACGGCGTGATCGTCGGTTCCGCCATTGTGAAAATCTGCAAGGAATACGGGGAAAACTGCGTGCCGCATGTCGTGGAATATGTGCGGAGCATGAAAGAGGCGGCGGTTTCCGCGTCAGAAAGCGTATAAAAATCAGGGCTGCTGAGGCAGCCCTTTTATTATAGCGTGAAACGCCCTCTCCCGGCAAATCTTCTTGACATCCATGCGAAAAACCGGCACAATAGATATTGCATTTTAGGGCGCAGGCCCGAAAGGGGAAGTTGACGGCAATGAAGACGCAGCAGGAGCTGAAAAAACAACTGTTTCAGATTGACCACAAGGGGTACAAGGCGTACAAGGCGCTGGAGGGCGAATACGACTTCGGCGCTTACCGCCTCTGCATCGACCATGTGCAGGGAGACCCCTTTGCCACGCCCTCGCGCGTGCGCATCGTTTACCGCAATCAGGGCAACATTGCGCCGCAGTATTTCGCGGGGAAGCACCGGCAGACCGCGGTGGAGGATTACCTGCTGCGCCGCCTGCACCGGAATCTGCGCAGCTGCGGCGGCGGAGAGCGCAGGGGCTCCGGCAAGAGCGGGCTGGTGACGGCCTGCCGGGCGGGACAGGAGATTCTGGAGCGGACGGCCATGCACATCACGGGCGAGTCGATCGAAGCCCGGATTGAGGTGGGCTTCCCGGCGTACGGGCGCACGATCGCGGCCGGAGAGCTGGCGGAGATTCTGTTTGAGCTGCTGCCGGAGGTGGCGGAGCGGACGTTCCGCATGCAGCGGACCATGCAGCGGGAGCTGGAGGAGACGGTGCAGCTGGCGGACGACCAGGATTACATCCGCCGGGAGCTGGAGCCGGGAGGGCTGGTCGCCTTTGTGGCGGACGGCGCGGTGCTCCCGCGCGAGAGCGGCGTCTCGCAGAGGCCGCTGGCGCAGGCGGTGGCGTTTCGCAGCCCGGACAGCCTGGCGGTGACGATGCAGCTTCCGCACCGCGGCGCGCTGCGGGGCATGGGCGTCCGCAAAGGCGTGACCGTGATCGCGGGCGGCGGATTCCACGGCAAGTCCACGCTGCTCAAGGCGCTGGAGCGCGGCGTTTACAACCACATTGCCGGGGACGGCCGGGAGTTTGTGATCACGGACCGCAGCGCGTTCAAGCTGCGCGCGGAGGAAGGCCGCTGCATCCACGCCACGGACATTTCGATGTTCATCAACCGCCTGCCGACGGGAGCGGATACGACCCGCTTTTCGACGGAAAATGCGAGCGGCAGCACGTCCCAGTCCGCCAATGCGGTGGAGGCCCTGGCCTGCGGCAGCCGCGTGCTGCTGATCGACGAGGACACCGCAGCCACGAACTTCATGGTCCGCGACGGGCGGATGGCGCAGCTTGTGTCGGACGAGAAGGAGCCGATTACCCCGTTCATCCGCAAAATCCGCAGCCTGTACCGCGACCTCGGCGTCTCGACGGTGCTGGTGGCGGGAAGCTCCGGGGATTATCTCGCGGCGGCGGACGTGGTGCTGCAGATGGACTGCTACCGGGCTCTGGATGTGACGGAGCGGGCGCGTCAGATCGCCGGGCCGCTCCCGGAAGAACAGGCCAGGGCGCAGGCCTGGGTGAAAAAGCCGGTGCGGCGGGCGCAGATTGAAAAGGCGCGCACGCACGGCTGGGACACGCTGAGCCTCGACCGCACGGAGATCGACCTGCGCTATCTGGAGCAGATCGTCGACGAGAGCCAGACGGCGGCTCTGGCCTACCTCATGCAGTACGTGCTCGGGCGGCTGGCGGACGGGAAAAAGACGGCCGATATGCTGGCGCACGAGGCCGCGCAGAAGCTGGCGCGCGAGGGAATCCTGTCGGTGACGCCGAAGCATTACGGCGCCGGGCCGGCGGCGGAGGTGCGTGAGCAGGAGATTCTGGCCTGCCTGGCGCGTTACCGGCTGCTGTAAAGGAACAGACAACCAACACGAAAAGGAGAACAGGCATATGCAGATGATTTCTTTGGAAAAGGAACTGAGAGAGAACAGCTATCCGGGCCGCGGAATTATCATCGGCCGCTCGGCGGACGGGACGAAAGCGGCGGCGGCTTACTTTATCATGGGACGCAGCGAGAACAGCCGCAACCGCATCTTTGTGGAGGACGGCGAGGGCATCCGCACGCAGGCCTTTGACCCCTCGAAGCTGACCGACCCCAGCCTGATTATTTATGCACCGGTGCGTGTGCTCGGCAACAAGACCATCGTCACCAACGGCGACCAGACCGACACCATTTACGAGGGCATGGATCATCAGCTGACGTTTGAACAGTCGCTGCGCAGCCGGGAGTTTGAGCCGGACGGCCCCAACTATACCCCGCGCATCTCCGGCATTCTGCATCTGGAGGGCGGGAAATACAGCTACGCGATGTCCATCTTAAAGAGCAATAACGGCAATCCGGCCGCCTGCAACCGCTACACGTTCGCCTACGAAAACTGCGTGGCCGGCGAGGGGCGTTTCATCCATACCTATCAGTGCGACGGCAATCCGCTGCCGAGCTTTGAGGGGGAGCCGAAGCTGGTGGCGATCCCGGACAGCATGGAGGAGCTTGCGTCCCTGCTGTGGGAGAATCTGAACGGGGACAACAAGGTGTCGCTGTTTGTGCGCTACATCGACATTGCGACGGGCGCGTACGAGACAAAAATCATCAACAAAAACCAGAAATAAAAACCAGAAATAAAAACCAGAAATAAAAACCGGTAAGGAATCTTTGCAGACAACGAAAGGAGCAGGGTGTTTATGAAAGAACTTGCATTAAAATACGGCTGTAACCCGAACCAGAAACCTTCCCGCATCTACATGGCGGACGGCGGCGAGCTGCCGATCCGGGTGCTCTCCGGCAAACCGGGCTACATCAACTTCCTCGACGCGTTCAACGGCTGGCAGCTGGTCCGGGAGCTGAAGGAGGCGACGGGCCTTCCGGCCGCGACCTCGTTCAAGCATGTGTCCCCGGCGGGCGCGGCGATCGGGCTCCCGCTCGACGAGACGCTGGCGAAGATTTACTGGGTGGATGATTATGAGCAGCTCTCTCCGCTGGCATGCGCCTATGCGCGGGCCAGGGGCGCGGACCGCATGTCGTCGTTTGGCGATTTCATCGCGCTGTCCGATGTCTGCGACAAGGCGACGGCGCTGCTGATCAAGCGCGAGGTTTCCGACGGTGTGATCGCTCCCGGCTATACGCCGGAGGCGCTGGAGATTCTGGGGCAGAAGAAAAAGGGCAATTACAACGTCATCGAGATCGACGGGAGCTACCGGCCCGACCCGCTCGAGCGCAAGCAGGTTTACGGCATCACCTTTGAGCAGGGCCGTCAGGAGCTGAAAATCGACGACGCGCTGCTGTCACATTTTGTCACTGAGAAAAAAGAGGTTTCGGAGGACGCGCTGCGCGACCTTAAGATTGCGCTGATCACGCTGAAATACACGCAGTCCAACTCCGTGTGCTACGTGAAGGGCGGGCAGGCGATCGGCATCGGCGCCGGGCAGCAGTCGCGCGTGCACTGCACGCGGCTGGCCGGGCAGAAGGCGGACAACTGGTTCCTGCGCCAGTGCCCGAAGGTGCTGAATCTTCCGTTTGCGGATGCGATCACCAGGGCCGAGCGCGATAACGCGATCGACGTCTACATCGGCGCGGAGTACATGGATGTGCTGGCCGACGGCGCCTGGGAGAAGGTATTCACCGAGAAGCCGGAGGCGTTCACCGCGCAGGAGAAGCGGGCGTGGCTGGACCAGATGCAGGGCGTGACGCTCGGCTCCGACGCTTTCTTCCCGTTCCCGGACAACATCGAGCGCGCGCACAAGTCGGGCGTCGCCTACATCGCGCAGCCGGGCGGTTCGGTGCGCGACGCGGATGTCATCGCGGCCTGCGACAAATACGGCATGGCGATGGCGTTCACGGGCATCCGCCTGTTCCATCACTGAGGTTTGATTTAGCAATAGTGCATAAAAATCACCCCTCCGTTTTGTGCAACAGGTAAAAAATACCGGAACGATCATAAAATAGAACATAGTTCATATAATACTCTTGATAAAGAACATAAAATATGATAAGATTCTTTTAACAAAACAAAAACACCATAACATATGAATGTTATGATTGTTTTGTGAGAAAAAAGGAGGGCTATATGAGCAAAATCGACGAAATCACACGCGAAAGTTGGATCATGAGCACATTCCCTGAGTGGGGGACATGGCTCAACGAGGAGATCGAGAATGAGGTGGTAGCGCCGGGCACCGTGGCTATGTGGTGGCTTGGCTGCACCGGAATGTGGTTCAAGACGCCGGGCGGCGCTAACATCACGATCGATCTCTGGATGGGCAACGGCAAGCGCACACACGGCGACGGCAAGATGAAAGTGGGACATCAGATGGCCAATATGTGCGGCGCGCGCGCAATGCAGCCGAACCTGAGAGCGGTACCGTTCGTGATCGACGCATTCGCAATCAAACAGGTGGACGCGGTGCTGGCGACGCATTATCATCAGGACCACATGAGCGCCGAGTATGCATCCCACGTCATCAAGTCCGGCATGACGACCGTGGACGAGAACGGCAGGGAGATCCCGGTGCCGTTTATCGGACCGAAGAAATCCGTTGAGCTGTGGCAGAAGTGGGGCGTTCCCGCGGACCGCTGCATCACCGTGAAGCCTGGCGACACCATCAAGATCAAGGACCTGGAGATCGTGGCTCTGGATTCCTTTGACCGCACCTGCCTGGTCACGACCGATTCCACCGGTCCGGACCGCGAAGAGCTGACCGGCATCTGCCCGACCGACATGGACGACAAGGCAGTCAACTACCTGATCAAGACCCCGGGCGGAAACATTTACCACAGCGGCGACTCCCATTACTCCATCTACTTTGCAAAACACGGCAAGGACTACGATGTGGACGTGGCGTTCGGCTCCTACGGCGAGAACCCGGTGGGCATGGCCGACAAGATGACGAGCTGCGACATCCTGAGAATGGCGGAAGCGCTCAGATGCAAGGTGGTTATCCCGATTCACTACGACGTATGGACGAACTTCATGGCAGACATCAACGAGATCCGCGTTCTTTATGATATGAAGAAAGACCGTCTGGATTACAAGTTCCATCCGTTCTTCTGGGAAGTGGGCGGCAAGTACGTCTATCCGACCGACAAGGACAAGAGGGCATACCATCACAGAAGAGGCTTCGAGGACTGCTTCGAGGCGCCGCAGAACATTCCGTTCCGCTCCTGCCTGTAAGCGCTGCAGATCAGGCAAAAAAACTGAAACCGGAGGATAAAGCAAATGTTACGAAATTTCGTAGAAAACAAGCACTACAAATTTGCCGAGGAGGCAAAGGACTGGCGCGATGCGATCCGCATGAGCTGCGAGAGCCTTGAGGCCGACGGCACGGTGGAGGCGAACTACAAAGAGGACATCATCGCCTGTGTGGAAAAGCACGGACCGTACATTGTAATCATGCCGAATGTGGCGATGCCGCATTCCCAGGAGGGCGCGTTCGGCGTCAACAAGACCGCCATCGCTTTCATGAAGCTGGAGAAGCCGGTCAGCTTTGACGAGAACGACCCCGAGAAGGATGCGCAGCTGTTCTTTACGCTGGCGTCCTGCAACCCCGATCAGCACCTGGAGAACATGATGAAGCTCTCCGAGATGCTGATGAACGACGATGTCGTAAAGGCTCTTGCAGATGCGAAGTCGCCGGAGGATCTGCTGAAGATCCAGGAGATGTATTTGGACTAACCCAGCTGTTTGAGGGGGAAAGGAGAATTTATGAATATTTTAATGAGAGTATGGACCTATTTTGCTACCAACATTCTGCAGCAGCCGGCATTCATGATCGGCCTGATCGTAGCGCTTGGTTACATCCTGCTGAAAAAACCGTGGTATGACGTGCTTGCGGGCGTGATCAAGGCGATCGTCGGCTACCTGATTTTGACGGTCGGTTCCTCAGGACTGGTCAACAACTTCCGTCCGGTGCTGGTCGGACTGAAAGACCGTTTCAACCTTGACGCTATGGTAATCGACCCGTACTTCGGACAGAACGCGGTGACCGCCGGCGTGGAGGAAGTGTTCGGCAAGGGCTTCGGCGACGCCATGATCCTTCTGCTGATCGCGTTTATCGTCAACATCCTGCTGGTTCGCTTCAGCAAGCTGACCAAGCTCCGCGCACTGTTCACCACCGGTCACGTGCAGGTGCAGCAGGCTTCCACCGCTTACTGGCTGATCATGTTCGCGCTGCCGGGTCTTCTGACCAAGCACGCGGCGCTTCTGGTTGTGATGGCTGTCATCCTCGGCGCATACTGGGCGGTAGGCTCCAACCTGATCATCAAGCCCTGCCAGGAGCTGACCGACGGCGCAGGCTTCACCCTGGCGCATCAGCAGATGTTCGGCATCGCGCTGAATACCTGGCTGGCTGAAAAGCTGTTCGGCGGCAAGAAGGGCAAAGAGGTTAAGAAAATCGACGACATCGAGCTTCCGGGCTTCATGTCCATCTTCAATGAAAACATGGTATGTACTTCCATCCTGATGCTGATCTTCTTCGGAGCCATCCTCATCATCCTGGGCAGGGATTACCTGACCGAGAGCGGCTTCCTGGCAGAGGGCGCAAGTATGGTATTCTATGTCATCCAGACCTGTCTCTACTTTGCAGTATACCTGGCAATCCTGCAGCTCGGTGTCCGTACCTTCGTTACGGAGCTGACCGCATCCTTCCAGGGTATCGCCGACAAGCTCCTTCCGGGTTCCGTTCCGGGCGTTGACTGCGCGGTTGCATTCGGTTTCGGTTCCGCAAACGCAGTTCCGCTGGGCTTCCTGGCAGGTTTTGTAGGACAGATTATCGCGATCGTTATCCTGATCGTCATGAAGAGCCCGGTACTCGTAATCTGCGGATTCGTTCCGGTATTCTTCGATAACGCATCCATCGCCGTATTCGCAAACGAAAAGGGCGGTATCAAGGCGGCTCTGATCCTGCCGTTTATCTCCGGCCTCTGCCAGGTATTCGGTTCTGCGCTGATCGCAGGCTGGGTAGGCATGGCGGCTTACGGCGGATACCTCGGCATGTGGGACTGGGCGATCGTATGGCCGGTTATGACCGGTGTCATGAAGTTCCTGAGCTACGCGGGCGTGGCAATCGTGGTGGTTGCGCTTCTGGCAATCCCGCAGCTCCAGTACCGTGCTGACAAGGAAGGTTACTTCCTGATGACCGAGGACTGGGAGGCTTACAAAGAGCTGAAGGCAAAACAGGCAAAATAATATCAAAATCTGAAACATATCAATTACAAAAAGGAGACTAAGACAATGGCAAAAGAAAATATGAGTTTTTTGGTTTGCTGCGCAAACGGAGCTGGTTCCAGCCTGATGATGAAAATGACGATGCAGAAGGTGCTTGACAAGGTAGGCATCAAGCCGGGCAAGATTCATCACTGCGCGCTGTCTGAGGGCAAGAGCGCGGCTGCGCAGTACGATGTAGTGTTCTGTGCGCAGAACTTTGCAAACATGTTCAAGGATGCGGAGAAGAAGGGCACGATCGTGATCGGCCTGCGCAACATCATGTCCCCGCAGGAGATTGAGCAGAAAATGAGAGAACACGGCATTATCGAATAATCAATCACACGTGCAGCATACAGGATTTTGGGGCCGGACCGTTTCCGGCCCCGACATCAGCCCAACGACAGCATGTGTTCTTTTTTTATCGGTTTTTCTCGCCTGCGAGCAAGGTGACGTGCATACGGACTGAGGAGGAAAAGGCATGAAGAGAGAACGGGCATATGTGGACGGCAGAAGAAGCCAGATCATTGAGCTGCTGCAGAAAAATCCCCAGGTCAGGGTGGACGACCTCGCCAGGCGTCTGGAGGTCTCGGTGATCACGATTCGCCGCGACCTGCAGTACCTGGAGGACAACGGACTGCTGACCAGGTTCTACGGAGGCGCGCGGGCGACGGAACGCTCGCTGCAGGAAGTGGACGATGTGGCGCAGAGCCGCGAGCTGATCGCGCGGTACGCGGCCACGCTGGTGGAGGACGGCGATACCATTTTCATCAACAGCAGCAGCAATGCGCTCTCGATTATCCGGTATATCACCCGGAGCAATGTGACAGTGATTACAAACAATGGCAAGGCAATCCATCAGGACAAAGGAGACGGCGTCAGCATCATCCTGACCGGCGGGGAGCTCCGCTACCCGAAGGAAACGATGGTGGGAGATTTTGCGGTGAGAAATCTGCAGAACATTTATGCAAAGAAGGCGTTTGTAGGCTGTTCCGGCATCACGGCCCACACCGGGATGACCACTGAGATTGCAAACGAGGTGAATCTCAATCAGCTGATGATTGAGCACACCACCCAGGAGGTTTATATTCTGGCGGATCACACAAAAATCGGCCGCAGCAGCAGTTTTACGAGCTGCAGCCTGGCCGGAAAGCATCTGATTACGGACGAAAAAGCGCCCTCCGCCGAGCTGGAGCTGATGGAGGCGGGCGGCGTCATCGTGCATCGGGTGCATTGGGGCGACGCATAGCGCTCCCCGAAAAAATGAAAAATGCGTATACGGAGGAGAGACATGAAAGCATATACGCTGGGATTATACGAGAAGGCCATACCCTCCGACCTGAGCTGGCGGGATAAGCTGGAAGCGGCAAAGCAGGCCGGGTTTGACTTTCTGGAGATCAGTATCGACGAGACGGACGCCAAGCTGGCGCGTCTCAACATGTCGCAGGAGGAGCGGGCAGGACTGGCGGCCATGGCCGCGGGCATCGGCATGCCGATCCGCACCATGTGCCTGAGCGGCCACCGGAAATACCCGATGGGCAGCAACGATCCGCAGACCTGCGCGCGCAGCATGGAGATCATGGAGAAGGCCATCCAGCTGGCTGAGGATCTGGGTGTGCGCATCATCCAGCTCGCCGGCTACGACGTGTACTACGAGGAGTCCAGCGGGGAGACCAGGGCCAGATTTGAGGAAAACCTCAAAAAGGCCACCGAGATGGCGGCCCGCGCCGGCGTGGTGATGGGATTCGAGACGATGGAGACGGAGTTTATGAACACGGTTGAGAAGGCCATGAAATACGTCAACATCGTAAATTCTTCCTATCTGAACGTATATCCGGATATCGGAAACATCACCAATGCGGCTGTGACCTACGGGACGAACGTGCTGGACGACCTGGAGACCGGACGCGGCCATGTCTGCGCCATGCATTTGAAGGAAACCGTGCCGGGCAAATTCCGTGAGATTCCGTTCGGAACCGGCCATGTAAATTTTGAAGCGGCGATTCAGAAAGCCTGGAGCCTGGGCATCCGCAAATTCGTGACCGAGTTCTGGTACACCGGAAACGAGGCCTGGAGGGACGACCTGGCGTTCGCAAACCGGATGATGGCCGCAATTTTAGAGAAACAGGGCAACTGAAAGGCGGATACGGCAATGAAAGTAAGCAAAAAAGTAATTTCAAATCTGACAAAGTGTTATTCCATCGCTCCCATCGTCTACCACGGCGAACCGCATTTCCTGGTAGCGGCGGAGAAGGTGGACAAGTGCCTGCTCTTTGACCAGGACGGAAATCAGAAGGATGTCGTCTGGGAGGAGCCGGGCGGAGTCATGACGATGGTGCAGGTGCCGGGAGCGGACGGACAGTTCCTGGCGACGCACAAATTCTACTCTCCGAACGATTCCAAAGAGGCGAAGATCGTCATCGCGACGGCGCAGCCGCAGGGCGGCTGGGAGATCCGCACGCTGGTGGACCTGCCGTTTGTGCACCGTTTTGACATCCTCGAGCGGAACGGCGTCCGCTACCTGATCGCCTGCGCGCTCAAGTCCGGCCATGAATACAAAGAGGACTGGAGATTCCCGGGCAAGGTGTACGCGGCGGTGCTTCCGCAGGACCTGAGCGGCTTTGACGCGGAGCACCAGCTGGAGCTTAAGGTGATCAAGGACAACATGCTCAAGAACCACGGCTACTACCGGGTCGAGGACGAGGGCGTGATGACCGCCGTCGTTTCCTGCGACAGCGGCGTATATCAGTTCGTGCCGCCGGCGGCGCCGGAGGAGGACTGGGAGATCCGCACGCTTCTGGAGACGCCGGCCAGCGACGCGGTGCTGGTGGACTTCGACGGAGACGGCGAGAAGGAGCTGGGCGTGCTGGCGCCGTTCCACGGCGAAGTGATCGCGATTTACAAAAGAAAAGACGGTGTATTTGAAAAGGTTTATGAGTATGGCAAACCGGCGGAGTTTGTACACGCGATCTATGGCGGTATGCTTTGCGGTAAACCGGCGTTCGTGGTAGGCCACCGCAAGGGGGCGCGCGAGCTGCTGGCATTCACTTACAATCCGCAGACGGGAAGCTACGACGTACAGGTAATCGACACCGACTGCGGTTCGGCAAACGTTTACCATTATGAGAAGGGCGGCAAGGATATCATCATCTCCACAAACCGTGAGATTGACGAAGTGGCAATGTACACGCTGGAATAGGAGGAACGCATACTATGTTGGAAGAGCTGAAAAAAATCGTTTATGAAGCAAACATGGATCTGCCGAAATACGGCCTGGTGACCTTCACCTGGGGCAACGTCAGCGCGATCGACCGCGAGACCGGGTATTTTGTGATCAAGCCGAGCGGCGTGGACTACGACAAGCTGACTCCGGACGACATGGTGGTCATGGACCTGAACATGAACAAGGTCGAGGGCAAACTGAAACCGTCCTCCGACACGCCGACCCACTGCGAGCTGTACAAGGCGTTCCCGTCCATCGGCGGCATCGTGCACACCCACTCTTCCTGGGCGACGAGCTGGGCGCAGGCGGGCAGGTCGATTCCGTGCTACGGCACCACGCATGCGGACTACATCTACGGCGAGGTTCCGTGCGTCAGAAACCTGACCAAAGAGGAGCTTGAGGACTACGAGGTAAACACCGGCAAGCTGATCGTGGAGCATTTCCAGAAGGCCGATGTGGTGGCGGTTCCGTGCGTGCTCTGCAAGAACCACGGCCCGTTCGCATGGGGCAAGGACGCGCACGAGGCGGTGCACAACGCGGTCGTGCTCGAGGAAGTGGCCAAGATGGCGGCGCGCTGCGAGATGATCAACCCGCAGGCGAAGCCGGCGCCGCAGGAGCTGCAGGACAAACACTATTTCAGAAAACACGGTGCAAACGCATACTACGGGCAGAACTGAAGCATATGATAAAGGCAGTATTCTTTGATATCGACGATACCATGTATGATTTCACCGGGACGCACCGGATTGCGATGAAGGCGCTGACCGACTACTGCAGGCGGGAATTTCCCGAAGTGGAGGCGGACTTCCAGGAGACCTTCACGAGCGCGCAGGCGACGATCGAGCGCAGGACCGGCACGGACTGCGCCGCCAACCACAACCGCCTGATCCGTTTTCAGTGTATCCTGGACCTGTGGGGCATACAGGCGCCCTCCAAAGCGCTGGAGATGTACCATGCCTACTGGGACACGCTGCTGTCCTTGATGAAGCCGGAACCTGGCCTGCTGAAGCTGGTGGCGGAGCTGCGCAGCCGCGGCATACTGCTTGGCATCGGCTCCGATATGACGGCGTACATTCAGTACAAGAAGCTGGAAAGACTGGGGGTGCTGGACGACATCAGCCGGATCGTGGTCAGCGAGGAGGCCGGGGCGGAAAAGCCCGCCCCGCGTTTCTTCCGGCTGTGCGTGGAGAAGATGGGATGCCGGCCGGAGGAGTGCGTCTTTATCGGGGACAGCCTGAGAAAGGACGTCCGGGGCGCCATTGACTGTGGGCTGCACGGCGTATGGTACCGTCCGCGCAGCAAATACGGCGAGGAGGAAACGGAATATCCCTGCATCCGCTCGTTTGAGGACTGCGTCCGCGGCGACGCCGTCTGCCTGGGCGAGGGGCTGTGCATCGCGTGAAGAAATTGCTATAAAAACAATGTAAGATATTTTAGAAATATAGACAGGAAAAAGAGAAAGAGAGGAAAGCGACATGAAATCATTTAACTACGTAATCAACGACGAACTGGGACTCCATGCAAGACCGGCTGGACTGCTGGTAAAAGAGGCAAAGAAATTTTCCAGCAAAATTACCCTGACCAAGGGCGAGAGAACCGTATCCGCAACGCAGCTTATGATGATCATGAGCATGGGCGTGAAGAAAGGTGCGGAAGTGACCGTTACCGTTGACGGCGCAGACGAGGAAGAAGCATGCGCGGCAATGGAGAAGTTCTTCCAGGAGAATCTGTAAAATCAAGAAATGGGGATAAACAGCATGGAACAATTTGAGGGAAAATCAATTTTTCGCAAGATAGCGATGGGCAAGATTCTCTTTTATGAGAAAGCCAGCGCTGTCGTAAAGCGCGAGAAGATCAGCGATCCGGCGGCGGAGCTTGCGCGTCTGGACGCGGCGAAGGAAAAAGCGGTGCACCAGCTTCAGCAGCTCTATGAAAAGGCCGTGAAGGAAGTCGGCGAGGCGGGCGCAGCCATTTTTGAAGTGCATCAGATGATGCTGGACGACGACGATTACTGCGAATCCATCCGCAACATGGTCGAGCAGGACGGCGTCAACGTGGAGTACGCGGTGGCGGTCACGGGCGACAACTTCTCCCAGATGTTTGCCAGCATGGACGACGATTACATGAAAGCCAGAGCGGCGGACATCAAGGATATTTCCGAGCGCCTGGTGCGCATTCTCACCGGAAATGACAGCGACATGAGCGCGCTGGAGGAGCCGGTGATTCTGGTGGCCGACGACCTCGCGCCCAGCGAGACGGTGCAGATGGACAAATCAAAGCTGCTGGGCTTTGTGACGGAGCACGGCTCCTCCAATTCCCACACGGCGATTCTGGCGCGCACCATGAACATTCCGGCCCTGATCGGCGTGCCGATTCAGAAGGACTGGAACGGCAAGATGGGTATCGTGGACGGCTACCGCGGCGTGTTTATCGTCGACCCGGATGAGGAGCAGATAGCGAAGGCGAAAGCCCAGATGGAAGAAGAGGCGCGCAAGGCGGAGCTTCTGAAAACGCTCAAGGGCCAGAAAACGGCGACCAAGAGCGGCCGTGAGATTCATCTTTATGCAAATATCGGCAGCGTGTCCGATACGGCGGGCGCTCTGGCGAACGACGCCGAGGGCATCGGCCTGTTCCGCAGCGAGTTTCTGTATCTCGAGTCGGATCACTATCCGACCGAGGAGGAGCAGTTCCAGGCATACAAGGTTGTGGCGCAGAATATGGCGGGCAAGAAGGTCATCATCCGCACGCTCGACATCGGCGCGGACAAGAAAGTGGATTACTTTGAGCTGGAGCCGGAGGAAAACCCGGCGCTCGGCTACCGCGCAATCCGCATCTGCCTGACCAGGGAAGAGGTATTCCGCACCCAGCTGCGTGCGCTGCTGCGCGCGAGCGCGTTCGGCAACATCTCCATCATGTTCCCGATGATCATTTCGGTAAAGGAAGTCCGCCGCATCAAAGAGATTCTGGCGGAGGTGAAAGCGGAGCTGAAGGCTCTGGATATTCCTTACCAGGATGTGGAGATCGGCGTCATGATCGAGACGCCGGCGGCGGTTATCATCGGCGAGGAGCTGGCGAAGGAGGTAGACTTCTTCAGCATCGGCACCAACGACCTGACGCAGTACACGCTGGCGATCGACCGGCAGAATCCGAAGCTGGACGAATTCTATGACGCGCACCATCCGGCGGTGCTGAGGCTGATTCAGATGACGATCGACGCGGGCCACAAGGGCGGCGCATGGGTCGGCATCTGCGGCGAGCTGGGCGCAGACATGGAGCTGACCGAGCAGTTTGTGAAGATGGGAATCGACGAGCTGTCCGTTTCCCCGACCTTCATCCTGCCTCTGAGAGAGATTATCCGCAATATGGATTGAAGCAGTACCGGTGTCAGAGACACCATCAACAGCCAACCTTCCTAATAAGATAAAACAGGGTCTCCGGCCTCGCTGTTCGTATGTACGGCGAGTGTGCGGAGACCTGTTTTATGGTCAGTTCAGGGATGCACGTGAATCTGCATCGGGAGGGATTGCTGCAAAATACGGCGGGCCTGCCACAGTCTGATTGTAGGCATGTCTGGTATTTTTACAATAGCCTCATTTAGTGTAGTTATAAGGCGTTTCTTTAGTTTCCGGAATTTCGCTGTTCAAGAGCCGCCTCCACGAAGCCGCGGAAAAGCGGGTGCGGGCGGTTGGGCCGCGATTTCAATTCCGGGTGCGCCTGCGTCGCGAGGAAGAACGGATGATTTTTGAGCTCGATCATCTCCACGATGCGGCCGTCCGGGGAGAGGCCGGAGAGGGTCATGCCGTTCTGGGTCAGAACCCGGCGGTAATCGTTGTTGACCTCGTAGCGGTGGCGGTGCCGTTCCTGAATTTCTTCCGCACCGTATAACTGGTAGGCTTTGGTCGTCTTGTCAAGGACGCACGGATAGGAGCCGAGGCGGAGCGTGCCGCCGATGTCCTCCACGCCGTTCTGGTCGGGCAGCAGGGCGATGACCGGATGCGGCGTCTGCGGGTCGAGCTCGATGCTGTGCGCATCCCCAAGGCCGGCCACGTTGCGCACGAACTCGACGATAGCGAGCTGCATGCCGAGGCAGAGCCCGAGGAAGGGGATGTTGTTGAGGCGCGCGTAGCGGATGGCTTCGATTTTGCCCTCGATGCCGCGGTCGCCGAAGCCGCCCGGCACCAGGATGCCGTTCATGCCGGAGAGCATTTCCGCCGCGTTGTCCCGCGTCAGCTCCTCGGAATTGATCCAGTGCAGGTTGACAACGGCGCGGCTGGCGATGCCGCCGTGCTTCAGCGCTTCCACCACGCTGATGTAGGCGTCGTGCAGCTGGATGTATTTGCCGACCAGCGCGATGTCGACCTCGGCGGTCGGCGTGCGCAGCGCTTCGACCATGGCCTCCCAGTCCTCGAGGTGAGGCTCGGGGCAGTCCAGATGCAGGCACTCGCAGGCCACCTGCGCCAGATTCTCGCGCTCCATCGCCAGCGGCGCTTCATACAGGTATTCGACGTCCAGATTCTGCAGGACGTGCGAGCTGGGCACGTTGCAGAAAAGAGCGATTTTGTCTTTCAGGCCCTTGTCCAGCGGATATTCAGAGCGGCAGACGATGATGTCGGGCCAGATGCCCATGCCCTGGAGCTGTTTGACGCTGGCCTGCGTCGGCTTGGTCTTCATCTCGCCGGACGCCTTTAAATAAGGAATCAGCGTGACGTGGATCAGGATTGCGTTTTCGTGCCCGATGTCGTGCTGGAACTGGCGGATGGCCTCGAGAAACGGCTGGCTCTCGATGTCGCCGACGGTGCCGCCGACCTCGATGATGGCGATCTGCGTCTCGTCCGTCGTATAATTGCGGTAAAACCGGCTTTTAATTTCATTTGTGATATGCGGGATAACCTGCACCGTGCCCCCGCCGTAATCGCCGCGGCGCTCCTTGTGGAGGACCGACCAGTAGATTTTGCCGGTGGTGACGTTGGAATTTTTATTCAGGCTCTCGTCAATGAAACGCTCGTAGTGCCCGAGGTCGAGATCCGTCTCCGCGCCGTCGTCGGTGACGAACACCTCGCCGTGCTGAATCGGGTTCATGGTTCCGGGGTCGATGTTGATGTAGGGATCGAATTTCTGCATGGTTACCTTGTAGCCTCTTGCCTTCAGAAGCCGTCCGAGCGATGCCGCGGTGATGCCCTTGCCGAGTCCGGAAACGACGCCGCCGGTCACAAAAACGTATTTTACTGACATATTCTCCTCCTGGTGCCGCGTTGGCTGCGATGAGTTGTAGGATTTACAAATAAAAACAATTTCATATTATACAACGATCTGTTTCGGAAAGCTATCATTATTTTAATGAATTAACACGAAGGCCGGGCAGCAAATAACGCGTGAAAATCACCTCATTTCTGTATTTGACAAATCCATATGTTTAACATATAATATGCTTAACAAGAGAGCCGAAAGCTAGAGTACACCTAGCCGCCGGCAAGCATCAGCCTAAAAGCAGCGCCTTATCTTACCAGGACGAGGGCGCTACTTTTTGCGTTTCGTGATAGTAATAACAAGAGTTATCACGGCGCAAAGCATAATCACAAAAGTAAATAAATTACTATATGTAACCATAGCACCAGCCTCCTTTCAAAAAGTCCGGCGGCTGACGTAATCGCCCCTTCGGCTCCCCGGTTGAGCACGTTATAGCCGGGGCATTATTTTATTTTCTGTTTGCTTTCTGCGTTTTATCTGTCTGTTCTCTCATTGCCTGCAGTTATCTTGCCGACTTATATTTTTGTCTTCTGATTCAGTATACTGCCTGCACAAATAACATGCAACCGTGTATTTTGTATGAACTTGCGGACACCTTTTTGTACAGTTTACATAAAATCAAAAGCTGCACGCAGCATTTTTTTTGACGGGAGTCGATTTTCGGCAGGAAATGATTTTCAGCAGAGAATTACCAGAAGAAAATGTCGGGTTCGCGCCGGACACAAAAAAATCACAATATTTTCCAAACCCGCATAAACTGGGCACTTTTCCAGCTAAATTTAGAAAACATTTATATTTCCACTATTGATTTATAAGTTTTGGATAATTATAATGTAACTTATCGGAATCCGCGAAGCGGATTTGCCGCATCCATTATGATGGAGGCGGCATGCTCTGCAGGAGCAGCCGATAAGTTAACGAGGGAAAATGCGGAGCATTTTTTCGAGTCTGGTTAAACAGAGGAAAAGTGCAGGGTGCTTTTCCGGTCTGGTGAAGCAGAGGAAGAGTGCAGGGTGCTTTTCCGATCTGGTGAAGCAGAGGAAGAGTGCAGGGTGTTTTTCCGGTCTGTGAAGCAGAGGAAAAATGCAGGGCGTTTTTCCGGCCTGTTATGCAGCAGAAAATGCGGAGGAAACATATGGATAACAATCAACAGAGAAATAACCGGCCGCCCGGCAATCAGGGACCGCAGGGCGGACCGGACAGAAACCGTTCATCGTTTACGGTCTTCCTGATTGTGACGCTGGTTGCGCTTTTAATTGCAGCAATGATGAACAACATGAGAAACAGCACGGCGGCGGTGGAAGTGACGTACGATGACTTTCTGGATAGACTGGACCGCGGGCTGGTTCAGAGCGTCACCATCAGTTCCACACGGATTGAGTTCACGCAGAATGTGGCGGGCGAGGTGGCCAACTGGATCGCCGGGAGCCAGATGCAGGGAGCGACTTACTACACCGGCAATCCGGACGACCCGGATCTGGTGAAGCGGCTGGAGGAGGCCGGCGTCAAATTTGAGGCCGAGATACCGGACGGGACTTCGAGCCTGATTCTGGAAATGCTGATCAGCATCGTGCTGCCGATTGTGCTGCTATGGATCGTTTTTGGTGTCATCATGCGCAAGATGGGCGGCGGTGGCGGCGGCATCATGGGCGTCGGCAAGAGCAAGGCCAAGGTGTATGTGCAGAAGGAGACCGGCGTTACCTTTAAGGATGTCGCGGGTCAGGACGAGGCGAAGGAATCGCTGCAGGAGGTCGTAGATTTTCTGGAAAATCCCGGCAAATACACGACCATCGGCGCCAAGCTGCCGAAAGGCGCGCTTTTGGTGGGCCCGCCCGGCACCGGCAAAACCTTGCTGGCGAAAGCGGTGGCAGGAGAGGCAAAGTGCCCGTTCTTCTCGCTTTCCGGTTCCGATTTTGTGGAAATGTTTGTCGGCGTCGGCGCGTCGCGTGTGCGCGACTTGTTTGATGAGGCGAAAAAGAACGCGCCGTGCATTATATTTATTGATGAGATCGACGCGATCGGCAAGAGCCGCGACAGCCGTTACGGCGGCGGCAACGACGAGCGGGAGCAGACGCTGAACCAGCTGCTGGCGGAGATGGATGGTTTTGACACTTCCAAGGGCCTGCTGGTACTGGCGGCGACCAACCGCCCGGAGGTGCTCGACCAGGCGCTGCTGCGTCCGGGGCGTTTTGACCGACGCGTGATCGTAGACAAGCCGGACCTCAAGGGCCGCGTGGACGTGCTCAAGGTGCACGCAAAAGATGTCAGCATGGATGAGACGGTGGATCTGGAGGCGATTGCGCTGGCGACGTCCGGCGCCGTCGGTTCGGACCTGGCCAATATGATCAACGAGGGCGCGATTCTGGCCGTCAAGAAAGGCCGCAAGGCGGTATCCCAGCAGGACCTGTTTGAGGCGGTGGAGATCGTGCTCGTCGGCAAGGAGAAGAAAGACCGCGTGCTCAGCAAGGAAGAACGGCGGATCGTTTCCTACCATGAAGTCGGCCACGCGCTGGTGAGCGCGCTGCAGAAGGATTCGGAGCCGGTGCAGAAAATCACGATTGTGCCGCGTACCATGGGCGCGCTCGGCTATGTGATGAATGTTCCGGAGGAAGAAAAATTCCTCAACACGGAAAAAGAAATCCGCGCGATGCTGGTGGAGTTTGTGGCCGGGCGTGCGGCGGAGGAAATCGTATTTGACACGGTGACGACCGGCGCGGCCAACGATATCGAAAAGGCGACGCGCGTCGCCCGGGCGATGGTGACGCAGTACGGCATGTCCAAGCGCTTCGGCCTGATGGGCCTGGAGATACAGGCGAACCAGTATCTGGACAACCGCCCGATCATGAACTGCAGCGATGTGACCGCGGCCGAGGTCGACCAGGAGGTCATGGGCGTGCTCAAGGATTCCTACGAGGAAGCGAAGCGCCTGCTCACCGAGCACCGCTCGACGCTGGACAAGATCGCGGAGTTCCTGATCGAAAAAGAGACCATCACCGGCAAGGAATTTATGGACATTTTCCGGGAAGTGGAAGGCATTCAGGAGACCGGGGAAAAGACGCCTGTTTCGCGGATTTCCGAGAAAGCGCATGAGGAGCCGAAAGCGGAAGCGCAGGCAGTACCGGAAGTTCAGCCGGGAGTACAAGCACAGGCAGCGACGGAAGTTCAGCCGGGAGCACAAGCCCAGACAGAGCCGGAAACTCAGCCGGAGGTACAAGCCAAGACTGCACCGGAGGTTCAGCCGGAGGTACAAGCCAAGACTGCACCGGAGGTACAAACACAGGCAGCGGAAGTTCAGCCGGAAGCACAAGCGCAGGCAGTGCCGGAAACTCAGCCGGAAGCACAGGCCCAACCTGCACCGGAAATACAAGCCCAGCCTGTACCGGAAACCCAGCCGGAAACAAAAACTCAGTCTGAGCCGGAACAGAACGAATCAGCGCCGGAAAACTGAGCCTGCAAGATATTAAATATAGAAAAAAGAGCACTGCGACATATTAGTATATGAAGCAGTGCTTTTTTTACGGGAATATACTGTCAAATACGATGGACAGCCCCCAGAGCGTATCAGCCGTCACCCGAATCTCTGCAATAATCCGGCAGAGATTGCGGATGAGACGCTGTACGAAACGTATGAATCCATGTGCTGTTGTTATGCGCTCTCCCAGCGCCCGGACGCGCCGCACGGCAGCGCCAGCCCGCTTTTTGTGACCGGCAGGCCGATTTCCTGCGATTCGACATGTCCGTGAAACGGTTTCAGCTCGGTGGCAATCAGGTAGGTCAGCACCGCCGGGGCAAGGCCGGTCGTGTAGGAATTGACGAGGAAAAACAGCGGCCGGTCGGAGAGCAGCCCGGAGCAGAGCCGGATAAACGGATGGATGGAATCCTCGATTTTCCAGATTTCTCCTTTGGGCCCGCGGCCGTAAGAGGGCGGGTCCATGATAATGGCGTCATAACGGCTGCCGCGCCGGAGCTCCCGTTCCACGAACTTTACGCAGTCGTCCACCAGCCAGCGGATGGGCGCGCCAGAGAGCCCGGATGCGGCGGCGTTTTCTTTTGCCCAGCCGACCATGCCTTTCGAGGCGTCCACGTGCGTGACCGACGCGCCGGCGGCTGCCGCGGCGAGCGTGGCCCCGCCCGTGTAGGCAAAGAGGTTCAGCACTTTCACCGGCCGGCCGGCCTCGCGGATTTTCTGGGAGAACCAGTCCCAGTTGACCGCCTGCTCGGGAAAAAGCCCGGTATGCTTGAAGCTGAACGGCTTCAGGTGAAAGGTCAGGCTGCGGTAGGAAATGCTCCACTGCTCGGGCAGGTCGAAAAACTCCCACTCGCCGCCGCCCTTTTTGCTGCGGTGATAATGGGCGTTGGGGCGGTTCCAGCCCGGATGGCGGCGCGGCGTGTTCCAGATCACCTGCGGATCCGGGCGCACAAGCAGATAGTCGCCCCAGCGCTCCAGCTTTTCTCCGCCGGAGGTATCGATCACTTCATAATCCTTCCACTGATCAGCAGTCCACATACGGTTTCCTCACATTCTCTGTTGGTATTTTGGGCGGGATGTTCCGCGCGGCATGTTTGCCGGGAACCGGCCCGTGCTGAAAGCTACCGCCATTATATATGATCTCCATGCGGAAAATCAAGTCAGGTTCGCATCGGCCTGAGCGATACGGTGCTTTTCAGGTTCGCATCGATTGAGCGATACGGTGTTTTTTGCACGCTGGGGAAAACTCTGCCTTTTTTTAGAAAGAATGGATTGAATTTGCAGGCGTCCCGGTGCATAATAGGAACGTTGAAAATCATTTGCCGCCGCTGAGAGCGGAAAAGGGGATGCTTTGCTTATGAATGCCGACCGGGCTGGACAGGATCAAAAAGGACATTTGAAAACGGAGCGGGAGGGCCGCGCCGGGGGCCTGACGGGCCGCGGGGCGTCTGCGGCCGTCATTGCGGCCGGCTGCATGTGGGGCAGCATGGGGCTGTGGGTGCGCAGATTTACGGCGGTCGGGCTGGATTCCATGCAGATTCTGGCGCTGCGCACCGCGGTGACCGCCGTGGCGATGGGCATTTTTCTTTCCATATATAACAGGAAGCTGCTGCGCATCCGCCTGCGCGATCTGTGGTGCTTTTTCGGAAGCGGGATTTGCAGCATTTTGTTTTTCGGCTACTGCTACAACCGCATGATCGTGCTCACTTCGCTGTCGGTGGCGGCGATTCTGCTCTACACGGCTCCGGCCATGGTGACGGTGATGTCCTGCGTTCTGTTTCATGAATCGCTGACGCGGCGGAAAATCCTGGCGCTGCTGCTGGCGTTTGCCGGCTGCGTGCTGGTGACCGGCGTGCTGGAGGGCAGGCAGGCGGTCAGCACCCTGGGCATTCTCACCGGGCTGGGGAGCGGGTTCGGCTATGCGTTGTACTCGATTTTCAGCCGTTTCGCCCTCGACCGCGCCTACCATCCGCTGACGATCACCTTTTATACATTTGTGTGCGCCCTGGCCGGCGCGCTGTTTCTGACGGACTGGGGGCCGGTGGCGCGGTTTGTGGCCGGCGCTCCCGGAAATGCTCTCTACGGGCTTGCCTACGGCGCGGTGACCACGGTGCTTCCCTACATATTATATACAAGTGGACTGCAGCAGATAGAAAACAGCCGCGCCTCGATCATGGCGACGGTGGAGCCGGTGGTGGCGACGCTGATCGGCGTCCTCTGGCTGCATGAAAACATGACGGTCACGGGCGCCGCCGGGACGATTCTGGTGCTGGGCGCGCTGGTGGCGCTGGGGCGGGAGAAGGAGGAATAAGCTCCCAAAAATCCTGCAAAAAAGGGCCTGCAAAAAAAGTCAGGGAAATTATAAAATATGGGTTGACATATACAGGAAAAAGGCGTATAGTCCCATCTTTGACACTTTATGACATTAGAAATCCCAGAAACTGTTGAAAAATCAATGGTTTCCGGGATTTATTGGAT
>CANRIG010000028.1 GCA_947630595.1 uncultured Lachnospiraceae bacterium
ACAGGATGTTGCGGTGGCCTGCGAACTGTCCCTGACAAATTTCAGGAACTCCACCAAAGCAGGCTCCACCTCATCCTCATTGTTTCCCTCCGTATTCAGAAAAACCGTGTACAGCCCGTCCTCCAGCGTCAGCTCCGGAACCTCCCGGCAGCGGTTGTCAAACGTATAGCGATATTTGCCGTAACCGAACAGATCGAATCCGCAGATAAAAATAATACAGGCTGTCGGCAGACGGTCAAATCCGGCCTCGCCGCTCTTTAACAGCGGTGCATCCAGCAGCGCCTTGTAAAAGCGCGTCCGCTTCGGAATATTGCCTGTATTCCTGGCCTGCATCTCCACGTCGTAAAGATGTCCCGTCTCGTCGATCACATAGAAATCCAGACGGATCCCGCGGCATCCCGGCACGTTGTGCACCACTTTCTGGCCCTCTTTCCAGCGAATCTCGCGGATGCGGATGTTCAGACTCAGCTCTATGATGTCCTTGCAGGTCTCAAGGTCTACGGTGGCCACATCAAATAAAAAATCATCGATCAGATTCAAATCTGCAAACGGTTTGCTGCTCAATCGCTTTTCCTCCTTATTTTAACATAACGGATTCTTTTTTCGCAACGGATATGCGGAATTTTTCAGGTCTTTTCCGGTATACACACAGAAAGTTTCGGACGAATGCCTGGCAAAGTTTCAAAGCAGTACTGGAGGGTGTCGGATGAATATCCCATCGAGACAATTTATCATATGTGCGTCAAGAATAATCTCTAAATATATTTACATGTTAACATAAACTTTATATGTTTTCAAGTGTTTCCTGAAATTATCTTCTGATTTTCTACATTCCTGATTTTCTGTATTTCTGATTTCCTGTATTTCTGATTTCCTGCATTTTTGATTTCCTGCATTTCTAATTTCCTGCATTCCTAATTTCCTGTATTTCTAATTTCCTGCATTTTCGATTTCCTGCATTCCTGATTTCCTGCATTCTGGATTTCCTGCATTTTTGATTTCTTACATTTCTTTCTTACCATAAATTCAGCCCCTCTCTTTCCCTGCGCCGCAAAGCACAGTCCGAAAGAAAAGGGGCTGATACTCAAAATTCTTATTACTATTACTGCTCCTCCGCCGTGCATTTCAGCGCCAGCTCGCGCAGCTGCTTTTCGTCCACGGGGCCCGGCGCCTCGGTCATCAGGTCGGAAGCGTCCTTTACTTTCGGGAAAGCGATCACCTCACGGATGCTCTCGCTGCCGGTCATCAGCATGATCAGGCGGTCGAAGCCGAACGCCAGTCCTGCGTGAGGCGGCACTCCGTATTTGAAAGCGTTCAGCAGGAAACCGAACTGTTCCTGCGCCTGCTCTTTCGTAAAGCCCAGCATGTCGAACATCTTGCTCTGGATGTCGCTCTGGAAGATACGCACGCTGCCGCCGCCGAGCTCCGTGCCGTTGAGCACGATGTCGTACGCTTTCGCGCGCACCGCGCCCGGGTCGCTGTCCAGCTTGTCGAAATCCTCCTCCATCAGCATCGTGAACGGATGATGCATCGCCACATAGCGCTGCTCCTCCTCGTCCCACTCCAGCAGCGGGAACTCCGTCACCCAGAGGAAACGGAAATCGTCCTTTTTCAAAAGGCCCAGATTTTTCGCCAGCTCCACGCGCAGCGCGCCCAGCACATCCCAGACCACCTTATTTTTATCCGCCGCGAACAGCAGCAGATCGCCCGGCTCGCCGTCCAGCGCCTGCACCAGCGCGTCCAGTTCAGCCCCGGTCATGAATTTCGCGAACGAGGACTTGTAGCTGCCGTCCGCATTCACCGCCAGGTACGCCAGCCCTTTCGCGCCGTAACCCTTCGCAAACTCCACCAGCGCGTCGATCTTCTTGCGCGGCATGCCGCCCTGTCCTTTGGCGTTGATGCCGCGCACGCTGCCGCCTGCCGCCAGCGCGTTCGTGAACACACCGAACCCACAGTCCCGCACGAGCTGCGAGACATCGTGCAGCTCCATGCCGAAGCGCAGATCGGGCTTGTCCGAACCGAAGCGGTTCATCGCCTCCTGCCAGGTCATGCGCGGAATCGGCAGCGGCACCTCGACGCCCAGGATTTTACCGAACAGGTGCGCCAGCAGACGCTCGTTGACGTCGATGACGTCGTCCACGTCGACGAATGAAAGCTCCATATCGATCTGCGTGAACTCCGGCTGGCGGTCGGCGCGCAGGTCCTCGTCGCGGAAGCATTTTGCGATCTGGAAATAGCGGTCATAGCCCGAGCACATCAAAAGCTGCTTGAACAGCTGCGGCGACTGCGGGAGCGCATAAAAATGTCCCGGATGCACGCGGCTCGGCACCAGATAGTCCCTCGCGCCCTCCGGCGTGCTCTTGATCAGCACTGGCGTCTCGATCTCGAGGAATCCATCCTTGGTCAGGAAATTGCGCACCTCGGCCGCCACGCGGCTGCGCAGCATCAGGTTGCGCTGCAAATCCGGCCGGCGCAGGTCCAGAAAACGGTATTTCAGGCGCAGCTCCTCCTTGGTCTGGCTGTTCTCCTCGATCGGGAACGGCGGCGTCTCCGCCTCCGAGAGAATCCGCAGCTGTGTCGCGCGCACCTCGATCTCGCCGGTCTCCAGGTTTTCGTTGACCGCGCCCTCGCGCAGCTCCACGCGGCCCACCACCGCGATCACATATTCGCTGCGCAGCGTGCCCGCCTTTGCAAAGCCCTCCGCGCCGATATCCTTCTCGTCAAAGATAATCTGCAGCAGACCGGAGCGGTCCCGCAGATCCACAAAGATCAGACTTCCCAGATTTCTTCGTTTCTGCACCCAGCCCATCACCGTTACGCTGGCGCCGCAGTTCGCCTTCGACACCTCGGTGCAGCGGTGGGTGCGTTTCAAACCCTTCATTGCTTCTGCCATTTTTTTCTTCCTCCTCATTTCCCGGTCAAGCGATTCCGTACAGCCATCCGGCAGCCGTTTCTGCGGGCCTGCGCCCGCCTCAGCCAAAACGGCGCGCTGTCCTTTCACAAAACTCACTTTTGCAGAATAAACTCCGCAATCTGATCCAGCGCCACCTCGGTCTCCTCGCCGGTTTCCATGTTTTTGACGCGCGCCCGGTTGTCCTCCAGCTCCTGCGTGCCGATGATCACCGTCCGCTGCGCGCCGATTTTGTTGGCGTATTTCATCTGCGCTTTCACGCTGCGCTCCATATAATCGGTCTCCACGATCAGGCCTGCCCGGCGCAGCCGGTCCACCACGCGGTAAGCGCGGCCCCGCGCCTCCTTGCCGAGGATGCCCACGTACAGCGCCACTGGCTCCTGCGGCGGGAACTGCACGCCCTCTTTTTCCATAAAATAGAGGATGCGCTCGATGCCCATGCCGAAACCGACGGAGGGGATATCCTGCTTGCCGTCGATCTCGTGAATCAGGCCGTCGTAGCGGCCGCCGCCGCAGAGGGTGAAGCCCTCGGAGTCCACAAATTCAAACACCGTCTTTGTATAATAATCCAGGCCGCGCACGATGCCGGTGTCCACCGTGTATTCGATGCCCATCTCGTCCAGCAGCGCTTTCAGCTCCTCAAAGTGCGTGCGGCACTCCTCGTCCAGATACTCGATGGTGCGCGGCGCGTGCGCCACGATCTCTTTGCAGGTGTCCACCTTGCAGTCGATGACGCGCAGGGGATTTTTCTGCATCCGCTCGCGGCAGGTCGGGCAGAGTCCATCCTCGTGCCCGCGCAGGTAGGCGAGCAGCGCCTCGTTGTAGGTGCGGCGGCAGTTTTTGCAGCCGATGCTGTTGATGTGCAGCTTCGCATCCTTCAGGCCCAGCTTCCCGATCAGCTCCGTGATCAGTGTGATGATCTCCACCTCGGCCAGCGGGCTTGACGAGCCGACAAACTCCACGCCGAACTGGTGGTGCTGCCGCAGCCGCCCGCTCTGCGGCTTTTCATAGCGGAACGCCTGAGTCACATAATAAAGCTTGGTCGGCGCCGGCTGTGCGTACATGTTGTGCTCCAGGTAAGCGCGCATGACGCCCGCGGTGCCCTCCGGCTTCAGCGTAATGCTGCGCCCGCCCTTGTCCTCAAACGTATACATCTCTTTCTGCACCACGTCCGTGGTCTCGCCGACGCCGCGCGCAAACAGCACGGTGTGCTCAAACATGGGCGTGATGATCTCCGTCATATTGTAGGTTCTCGCAGTTTCGCGGGCTATCTTCTCCACAATCGCCCGTCTGCGCATATTTTCTCCATACCAGTCCTGTACTCCTCTCGGAGCCTGTGTAATCATGCCGTTTCCTCCTCATTTTTTTAGCTTAAGCCATATCACCGTACTCCAAAGCCCGCAAATGCTCCTCCTGACTGCCCTCAAACGGCGTCTCGCCCTTGGCCGCCCGCCGGGCCAGCGTCTTTTCCAGCTCATCGGTATTCAGAAGGCGGTCGAGGTTCGCCGTGTGCACCACATTCATAAAGGCAAGAAAGACCTGCAGGTCAAAATCCTTGGCCTCGTCGATCATCATCTCCATCGCGGCCTCCACGTCGAACGCCTGCCGGTACGGGCGGTCGGCCGTGAGCGCGGCAAACACGTCGCAGACGCGGATCACGCGCGAGCCGATGGGAATGTCCTCCCGCTGCAGGTTCATGGGGTAGCCGGAACCGTCGCAGTTCTCGTGGTGGAATCTTACCATATTTACAATTTTTTCGGAATACCCTTTTTTCTCAAGCAGGTCTGCGCCCAGCTTCGTGTGCAGGCGGACGTACTTCATCTCCTCGACGATCATCGTCTCATCCTCGTGCCCGTATACATACTCTGCCAGCTCCAGCTTGCCGATGTCGTGCAGCAGTCCGGCGATCGCCAGGTCATGGCAGTCCTCCTCGGAGAACCCCATCTCCTTTCCCACCTGGAACGCCAGATTGCTGACCGTAATTCCGTGTGCCAGCTCCTTGATCACGGTCGGCCGGATAATGGGATATTTCTTTTTGTATTCATGCGCCTTTTTGTCCATGCAGGCCCGACCTCTTTCTTTCAATCATTTCTTCCACGCGCCCGATATAATTCCTGACATCCTTGACGTTCTCAATGCGTTCGATCCTGTCCTCCGCCCAGACCAGCTTGGTCGACGCGCCGGCGCCCAGCGCGAGAATGCTCTGAACTTCCTCCATGATCAGGATGTTGTAGATTCCTTCGCTTCCCTCTTTCGCGTAGCCGACGTTCTCAAAATTGCCGGCCATATTTTTCTGCCGGTACAGATAGTACGGATGAAGCCCCAGGCGCTGCGCGTACTGCGCCGTCATGTCCATGATTTCGCGGTTGTTCGTCATCGTCATCTCCCGGTGTTCCTGCTGGAACAGGCGCAGCCTGGAGGCCCGCTTGACCGCCAGGGAATGCACGGTGACGCTGTCCGGGCCGAGCTTTTCCAGCTCCTGCAGCGTGTGCTCGACCTCCGCCCGCCCCTCGCCGGGCAGGCCCACGATCAGGTCCATGTTGATGTTGTCAAAGCCCATCCGCCGCGCCAGATAAAATGCGTCCCTGATCTGCTCCACCGTATGCCGCCTACCGATCAGATCCAGCGTCTTCTGGTTCATGGTCTGGGGATTGATGGAAATGCGCGAAATCCCGTGCCGGCGCAGCACCGCCAGCTTTTCTTCGGTGATGCTGTCCGGACGACCGGCCTCCACCGTAAACTCCTGCAGATGGTCGAAGCAAAAGCGCTGCTCCAGCCGCGTCAGCAGCCGGTCCATCTGGTACGGCTCCAGCGTGGTCGGCGTCCCGCCGCCGATGTAAACCGTGTTCAGCTCTTTGCCGGCGAACAGCTCCGCCGCCGCGTCGATTTCCCGGCACAGCGCGTCGAGATAATCGTCGACCTGGTCCCGCCACAGGTGCAGCGGGTTGGAACTGAACGAGCAGTACAGGCAGATGCTCGGGCAGAACGGAATCCCCACGTAGAGGCTGAACCCGTTCTCAAAGCTGATATTGCGCAAAATATGGCGCTCCCGATTGGCAATGGCAATGGCGAGCGCCGTTTTTTCATTGCTCGTATAATAAGTCTCGCGCATGTAGCGCGCGATCTCGGAATTTTTCCATCCCTGGCGCAGCAGGCTCATGGGAATCTTGGTCGGGCGGATGCCGGTCAGGGTGCCCCACGGAAGCGTCTGCCCCGTATGCTGCGAGAGCACGCGGTACAGCACGCGCTTGAGCTCGTTTTTGACCTCCTGGCGGCTGGTGCCCTCCGTCAGGGCGGCAGTCTCGCACCGCTCGCGCTCCCCCTGCCGCAGCGTCACCCGGATGCAGTCCCCTCCGACGGAAACCGTCAGCTCCGGAAGCGGCTCCTGCTCCGTCTCCGCGCCCTGCGCGGCGGAATCCGGCATCTGGGCGGTCTGCGTCCCGCAGCCTTCCTCATCCGAACCAGATGCCTCCCGGCTTTCCCCGTCGGAAACAGATGCCTCCCGGCTTTCCCCACCGGAAACGGATGCCTCCCGGCCTTCCCCACCGGAAACGGATGCCTCCCGGCCTTCCCCGCCGGAAACGGATGCCTCCCGGCTTTCCCCGCCGGGAACCGGTTTCCTCTTGCGGCTCTGCCACTCCTCCCGCGCGACGCGTGCGGGCTCGTTCACGCAGACATCCTGCCCCGGATAAAACGCTTTCACAAGGGAGTGGACGTCGTATGCAAAACTCGGCTGGTCTAAATGTACTGTAATCATATTCATTCTATTCTAATAGGGGTTGTACTTTTTCTCGTATCCGATCGTCGTCTCCTCGTTGTGCCCCGGAAGCACCCGCGTACCGTCGGGGAGAGCGAACAGCCTGCGGTGGATGGAATCATGCAAAAGCGCGCCGCTCCCGGTCGGGAAATCCGTGCGGCCGACGCTGCAGCAAAACAGCGTGTCGCCGGAAAACAGCACGCCCTCCCCCGGCAGATAATAGCAGGCGCTGCCCGCCGTGTGTCCCGGCGTGTGGAGCACCTGAATGACGGCGCCGGCCAGCTCAAGCTCCTGCCCGTCATGAAGAAAATGATCGGCCTTCAGCACCGCGCTGTGCCGGATCATCTGCGTCAGGTTTTTGACGGGATCCTCGAGCACCTCCTGCTCGGCGTCGAGCGCATACACCGGAATCCGATACTGTTCACGCAATGCCTCCACGGCTCCGATGTGATCGAAGTGTCCATGCGTCAGCAGTATCGCCGCAGGCTTTCCCTGCATCTGTTCGATCTCCGAAACGATTCTCTGCGCCTCGGCCGCCGGGTCGATGAGCAGCAGTTCACCCGTCTCCCGGTTTTTGACGAGGTAGCCGTTGGTCGGCATCATGCCGAGCACCAGCGGCCTGATTTCCAATTTGTCCATGCGTTTTCTCCTGTCTGCGTTTTCCCATCCGGAAGGCCTGTATAGCTTCCGGCCGCCGTTTCCCCGGCCTCTCCTCGGAATCCCCCGGCCGCAATTTCTCACCCGGTCGTGCGCTCCACATCCAGCACGCTCTCGACCTGGCGGATTTTCTCGACCAGATAATTGAGGGTGCTCTTGTCCGTGACCTCAAACGTCATCGCGATCGTGGCGATGCCCTGCCGGCTGGTGCGGGAATTGACCGAGCGCACGTCGATATGGCGCTCCGTGAAAATTTTCGTGATGTCCACCAGCAGGCCGGTGCGGTTGTTGCAGTAGATGATGATCTCGGCCATATACAGGCCCTTGTCGCCGGTCTGCGCGCCGCGCTGCCACTCCGCATCGATCAGGCGCGAGCGCTCCTCCTCCGGCAGGTTGATGACGTTGACGCAGTCGGTGCGGTGCACCGTCACGCCGCGGCCCCGCGTCACGAAGCCCACGATCTCATCGCCCGGAATCGGGCTGCAGCACTTCGCGAAGCGCACGCTGACGTCGTCGATGCCCTGCACCGTGATGCCGCCCCGCGACTTTCTGACGCGCACCGGGTTCGTCTCCCTCGCGCTCTGCACCGCCTCGATGATCTGCTCGTCGGTGACCTCCTTGCGGTGGGTCTGCTCGTAGCCCTCCATCAGCTTGTTGACCACCTGGCCCTCCTTGAGGCCGCCGTGGCCGAGCGCCGCCAGCACCGAATCCCAGTCGCGGAATCCGTACTTCGAGAGCACGCGCTCCATATATTCGGGCTTCATGATGTCCGACTGCACAATGCCCTTGGCCTTGCAGTAGGAGGACAGCATTTCCTTGCCCTTGACGATATTGTCCTCTTTGAGTTCCTGTTTGAACCACTGGTTGATCTTGTTTTTCGCCTGCGAGCTCTTGACGATCTTGAGCCAGTCACGGCTGGGGCCGCGCGAGTTCTGCGAGGTGATGATCTCGATGCGGTCGCCGTTCTGGATGACATAGTCGATCGTCACCAGCTTGCCGTTGACGCGCGCGCCGATCATGCGGTTGCCGACCGCGCTGTGGATGCTGTAGGCGAAATCGATCGGCGTCGATCCGTTCGGCAGATTCTTGACGTCGCCCGAGGGAGTAAAGCAGTAGACGCTCTCCGAAAAGATGTCGAAATCGCTCTTCAGAAGGCTCATGAACTCGCGGTTGTCCGACATCTGCCAGTCCAGCACCTGCCGCAGCCAGCTCAGCTTCTCCTCCTCGCTCTTCGTGTCGCCCTTCTTGCCGTCGGCGGCCTCCTTGTACTTCCAGTGCGCGGCGATGCCGTACTCCGCCGTCCGGTGCATCTCAAAGGTGCGGATCTGGATCTCGAACGGAATGCCGCCCGGCCCGATCAGCGTCGTGTGCAGGGACTGATACATGTTCTGCTTCGGCATTGCAATATAATCCTTGAAGCGGCCGGGAATCGGCTTATACAGCTCATGGATCAGGCCCAGCGCCGCGTAGCAGTCCTTCACCGTATCCACGATGATGCGGACCGCGAACAGATCGTAAATCTGATCCAGCGTTTTCTGCTGGTTTACCATCTTTTTGTAGATGCTGAAAAAGTGCTTGATGCGGCCGTCGATCTGGGCCTTAATGCCCGCTTTCTCGATGTGGCTGCGCACCTCGCTGACAATGCTGTCCACCACAGCCTGTCTGGCGTCCCGTTTCAGCGCGATTTTCTCCACGAGGTCGTAGTACACCTCGGGCTCCAGATATTTCAGCGACAGGTCGTCCAGCTCCACCTTGATCTTGGAGATGCCGAGCCGGTGCGCGATCGGTGCATAAATATCCATCGTCTCCCGCGCCTTCTCCTTCTGCTTCTCCGGGCGCATGTATTTCAGCGTGCGCATGTTGTGGAGACGGTCGGCGAGCTTGATCAGGATCACGCGGATGTCCTTGGCCATGGCCAGGAACATTTTCCGCAGGTTCTCCGCCTGCACCTCCACCTTGTCCGCCGAGTAGGACAGCTGGCCCAGCTTGGTGACGCCGTCCACCAGCAGCTCCACCTCCTGGCCGAATTCCTCGCGCAGCTGCTCGGAGGTCATGACCGTATCCTCGACCACGTCGTGCAGCAGCCCGGCCACGATCGTCTCCTTGTCAAGCTCCAGGTCGGCAAGGATGATCGCCACGCACAGCGGATGGATGATGTAGGGCTCGCCCGACTTCCGTCTCTGATCCTTGTGCGCCTCGTATGCAATTTTGTATGCCTTCTCGATCATCGAGATGTCATCCGAAGGATGGTACTTGCGGACGCTGCTGATCAGCTCCTGATACAGAACGTCCGGACTCGTGAAATCCTCCATCGTCTTGACGGCGGCATCCGCCCGTTTGATTTCCTCAGTCCTGTCCAGTTTTGCCACTGCCTCTGTCGCCATAAAATCACCACTCTATCCTGTCTGTCATTTGCCCTCGTATCGGATTACGGACTCCACGTCATAGCCGGCCAGTCTCTCCCGGCCCTTCAGGCCTGCCAGCTCCATCAGGAAGATCACCTTCACCACTTCGCCGCCGAGCTGCTCGATCAGCTTGATCGCCGCCTCGATGGTGCCGCCGGTCGCGATCAGGTCGTCGATGACGACCACTTTCTGTCCCGGCCGGACCGCATCCTTGTGCATCTCGATCTCGGCGGTGCCGTACTCCAGCGCGTACTCCATGGAGACGGTCTCGCAGGGCAGCTTGCCCTTCTTGCGCACCGGGATAAACGGCTTGTGCAGATTATATGCCACCGGCACGCCGAAAATGAAGCCGCGGGACTCCGTGCCCGCAATCAGGTCAAAATCAACGCCTTCCAGCTTTTCCTGAATCAGGTCAATGGAGAGCTTCAGCCCGTCCGCGTCCTGCAGGATGCTGGTCACATCCCGGAAAATAATGCCCGGCTCCGGAAAGTCCGGAATACTTCTAACATATTCTTCTATCTTCTTCATGGTTCCCTCCGGCGGCCTTCGGCCGCACTTTTTTTATTTTGCATTTAGCCTAAAAAGTATAACATTTTCCGCATTTTTTCGCAATATGCAGTTTACCCGCAAAGCCATGCACAGTTTGCCCGCAAGACCGCGCGCAGCGGTTCAGGAGAAAAACCTCCGGTAAATCCACATCCCCGCGGCGATCAGAAGCAGCACCGGCAGCAGCTCCCACAGGATCGTGAACAGCGTGCCCAGCACGAGGAACACGATCGCCAGCACCAGAATCAGGATCAGCCAGCCCTTGAATCCGAATTTGTGCACATGAAAACCGCCCCCGTAGACGTCCGGTCCGGACTCGTCGTACCCGTCGTACCCATTGCCGTACGGATTTTCTTCCTGCGCGTTTCCATAGAAACCGCCGTACGCGTCGTCAAAGGGATTCCCGTAGACCTCCCGGTACGGTTCCTGCGCGTCGTCCGCCTCCCCGTACGAGCCGTCCGCGCGCTCCGTGTAAACGGTTTCGGCGCGGCTGTAGGCCGGCTCCTGCTCCCCCTCGCGCTCCTGGTCCACATCCAGGATCGTGCGCGCAATCAGGCGGGGATCGCCGAGCGTCTCCAGCACCTGCTCCTCGGTCTTTCCCTTCTGTATTTCCTGCTCGATATAGTTTCCGTAGTAGCGGAGCGTATCCTCCACTTCCCCGTCGGACAGCTCCCTGCGCAGCATGCGGCCGAGCGTCTCCAGAAATTCCTGCCTCGTCATATAACCTCCTGTACCTGCCTGTTCCGGCTTCCTGTCAGTTTCCGTTTGATACCTACTATACCCCAATCTCTTTTCTTCCGCAAGTATCTCGTTTCCGATATTCCGGCCAAACGTCCGCGATATGCGAAACCGGAGCCCCTCCTTCGCGGAAAAGCCCCGGTTCTGGTATTGCTTATTTTCGATGCAGATTATTTCTTCTGCTTGGTCAGCGTCTGAATGCCTTCCACTGCCAACACGATTGCCAGGATGACAAGCAGGATTGCGATGCCTGCGCGCGTCCACATCCAGCCGACGCCTGCCGCCGCGCCCGCGGTTGCGTTCTTGACGTTGGTCATGATGGTCTGGCACAGGGATACGATGGTAACCACCAGCATGAACGCCATCGGGAACAGGAACATCTTGTTGTTCTTGCCCATCTTGCCGAGCCATGCCGCCACTGCCAGCAGGCCGAGCGCTGCCAGAAGCTGGTTTGCCGCGCCGAACAGCGGCCAGATGTTGGAGTAACCGGTCATGCCGAGCGCGATGCCGAGCACTACCGTGATGATCGTAGCCACGTACGGGTTGGTCAGGGTCTTCTTGAAGCCGGTCGCATCCTCATAGGTCTGACCCGGCTCAAGCCAGAACTCCTGGAACATGTAACGTGCCAGACGGGTCGCCGTGTCGAGGGATGTCAGACAGAAAGCGGATACCGCCAGGATCAGCATTGCGTAGATTACGCTCTCCGCGCCTTTCAGGAACGGGATCGTCGCGCACATGCGGGAGATACCGGTTGCGAATACCTGCGTCGGATTGGTGATGCCGCCCGGAACATAGTCTTTCCAGATGTAGCCGACTGCGCACAGGGAAATCAGCGCCAGCGCGCACTCGATCAGCATGCCGCCGTAAGCGATCGGCTTCGCGTCCGTCTCTTTATCCAGCTGCTTGGACGTCGTACCGGAACCAACCAGCGAGTGGAAACCGGAGATTGCGCCGCAGGCGATGGTGACGAACAGCGCCGGGAACAGGCTGCCCAGAGAGGTGCCTGCGCCTGCCGTCGCCTGATCTACGAAACCGGTGAACGCCGGAATCTCCAGCGACGGATGAGCGCCGAGGATGCCTACCACTGCCACGATCATCATGCCGTAAAGCAGGAAGGAGCTCAGGTAGTCACGCGGCTGGAGCAGAATCCAGACCGGGGTGACGGATGCCACCGCAATGTAAATACCAACGATGATCATCCAGGTGGAACCGCTCAGGTAAATCGGATGGAAGTTCAGGCCGATCGCCATGCAGACGATGATGGCAGCCACGCCGATCACAGTGGAAACACCGAGGGATGCGTTCTTTCTGTATACCATCATACCGAAGATAATCGCGATGACGATGAACAGAACGGAAATCATGGCCGTCGACGCGTTCGCCGAGCTTGCCGCCATGTCGAGAGCGCCGCTCTCATCATATGTAGCCTTGAACGTGTTGGCAACGATGGATGCAAATGCCGCCACGACAAGGATCAGGGTCAGGTAGGAGAAGATGATGAACAGCTTCTTCGCACGCGAACCGATACTCGTCGCGATAACCTCACCGATGGACTGTCCTTTGTTTCTTACGGATGCAAACAATGCGCCGAAGTCATGCATTGCACCGAAGAAGATGCCGCCGATCAGAACCCACAGCATAACCGGCACCCAGCCGAATACTGCCGCCTGAATCGGTCCGTTGATCGGGCCCGCGCCCGCGATGGATGAGAAATGATGTCCCATCAATACCGGTGCTTTCGCCGGAACGTAGTCGTTGCCGTCTTCCAGCTCATGCGCCGGGGTCGTCTTTACGTCGCCGACTCCCCACTGGTCTGCCAGCCATTTGCCGTAGCAGACGTAGCCGAGAATCAGGACAACAACACCTACTAACAAAATTACTACCGCATTCATGTTGTAATGACCTCCTTTTTCTCTTTCATGAATTTAGTATATTTTTCATAAATTTCGCGTTGCCGCGGCCCATCCGGTTCGTGAACACCCTGGAACCGTCGCGGACGATGGCGGCCGTATGGACGTGCATCCATCCATACCACGAAAAATGAAAACTTTTGTAAATCCGGCATTTCTCAACCAGCTTCCTGGCCCCGGCGGTACAGGCGTCGCAGACAAACACCGCCGTGATGTAGCTGTACATGTGGCCCGGTTTGGGGTCGATCAGCTTCATGCCTTCCTCATATGCATACGCTTTGCAGCGCTCAAATATATCCTCCGTCAGCTCCGGAACGGAAAACAGATACACAAACTCGTTGCTGTCCGCCTCCCACAGCTTCGCCTTTTTCAGCAGCACATACTTTTCGGAGTGAACGTAAAAGTAACAGGTCGCCTCCAGCGGAAGCCCCTCCTGCGGCGGCTGCGCAAACCGCTCCACATCGAAATACGGTTCGTAGTTTTTCAGCAGCCTTTCAACAATCTGTTCCCGGCTCAGCGCCAATTCCATAGACATCTTCCTTATCGCGGGACGGGCGTTTGTGCTTTTTCACTTTAACTTGAAAAAGCGTTCTGTGTGGAAAAATACCGATGCCGGGGGCATCGGTACCTGCCAGTGATGAACTCCTTTGTCCCTGTTACATTCTAAAGCGTTTCTAAATTTATTAAAATTCTATAAATATCTGAATGAATATTAGCACCAATGCAGGAAAAATGCAAGCACATATTTCAGATAATCATAAGAATCTGTCGCGCACCTGAAATACGCGGGTTTTCGCTCAGTTCTGCTCCGGCCGCAGGAACGGGGCGGAGCTCTCGTTGCCGACCGCCTCCGCGATGTTGATCGCGTGGTTGACGATTCTCAGGTAGCTGTTGATCGCCTCCACGAAGGTCAGGCCCTGGGAGAACGTGCACTCCTTGCGCTTCAGGCGCTCCATGTGGTTGGTCTGCGCCAGGGAGGCCTTCTTGATGATCTTTCGCTCGCGCTTGCGCAGGTCGATCCAGGCTTCCACGGTGATCTCGCGGTTGTGGAACAGCACCATCGCCTCGTTCAGCACGTCCAGCACCATCTCGTAAATCTCCTGCAGCTCCTCCTTCGCGGCCACGGAGTACACCAGCCCGTCCTCCACGCAGGTCTCGTTCTGCATCAGGATCCGCACCGTGTGGTCGCCGATCTGCTCCAGGTCATTGATGACGTGGAACGCGCAGCCGATGTAGCGCGACACCCGCGACGGAAGCTGCAGCGCGTTGATCTTGGTAAAATAGGAAGTAATCTCGGAGGCCAGATAATCGGTCACCTGCTCGCGGTCGCGGATGTCGCCGGCCGTCGAGACGTCGTGCCGGAGCAGTCCCTCGGTCGCCTCGGAAAGCCCGACCCGCACGATGTCCGCCATGCGCGCCACTTCCTTGTCCACCTGCAGCACGATCACGGCCGGGGAACCGGTCATGTTGGAGTCGATGTACTCGAGGCGGAACGCGCTCTCGTGCGCCTGCTTCGGGATCAGCATATAAGTCCATTTTACCACCAGGTTGACCAGCGGCAGCAGCACCACGCCCGTCACGACCTTAAACAGGATGTGGTACAGCGAAATCTGGAACATCGCGTTCGGGACGTACGTCTCGATCAGCGAGGTCAGCGGCGTCAGCATGGTAAGCGGCATAAACAAAACCGCGCCGACGACGTTGAAAATCAGGTAAATCATGGCCGCGCGCTTGGCGTTGTTCTTGGCGTTGAGCGCGGACAAAAGCGGCGGCGTCGAGGAGCCGACGTTGATGCCGCAGATGATAAAAGCCGCAAAGTAAAGAGGCATCAGGCCCTGCATGGCCAGCGCCTGCAGCACGCCGACCGCGGCCGACGAGCTCTGGATGATCGCGCACAGCAGCACGCCCACGGCAAAGCCGAGCAGCGGGTTTTTGGCGTGCATGATGAAATTCTGGAACGGCGCATAGTCCTTGAGCGGGGACATGGCCGCGCTCATCGTGTGCAGTCCCTGAAACAGCAGGCCGAAGCCCAGCACCACCTGGCCGATGTAGCGCTTTTTCTTCTTGCGCGCATACAGAAGGAGCGCCGCGCCGAGGCAGATACAGATGGGCGCGATCCCGGAAACGTCGAGCGCGATCAATACGCTCGTGATGGTGGTACCGATGTTGGCGCCGAAGATGACGCCCGTCGCCTGCGCCAGATCCATGATCTCGGCATTGATAAAGCCCATCACCATCACGGTCGTCGCCGAGGAGGACTGAATCACGACCGTGACCAGAGCTCCGAGCAGGAAGCCTATGACGCGGTTTCTTGTCAGCTTTTCCAGCAGGTCTTTCATCTTGGAACCGGCCGCCAGTTCAAGTCCCTCTCCCATGTACTTCATGCCGAACAGGAAAAGGCCCAGGCCGCCAAACAGCGAAATAATACTGCTAATTCCCATTTGTACTTTCGGGAAACGCCTTTGTTTCCCTTGCCTCCCTTTATAAAATTACACTGCTTCCTATTAAAATTCAAAATTAAGTCAGGATAAGCATACCACAAAATACCGGATTATGTAAAGGGCGGGTAAAGCAAATGTAAAAACAATCATAAATCACCGCACAAAAAAATCTCTGATTTCTCAGAGATTTTCAAGAGCGACAGACGGGACTCGAACCCGCGACCTCCACCTTGGCAAGGTGGCATACCACCAACTGTACTACTGTCGCATATTCATTTGTTCTGCTGAACAATGGTTACTATACTACAACTTGCCCGGGATGTCAACAGGTTTTTTCAAAAATTTTTCGCCGCAAAAAAATTTCCATATTCTGCAAAAATGTATCGTCATTCTAAAAAAGATGTGTTAAAATAGGTGCAAATTATTAGAAGGAGGGATTTACCCATGGCTTTAGTAACAACTACCGAGATGTTCAAAAAAGCTTATGCCGGCGGCTATGCGATCGGCGCATTCAACGTAAACAATATGGAAATCGTCCAGGCGATCACCGAGGCGGCGGGCGAGCTCAACTCCCCGATCATCCTTCAGGTGTCCGCTGGCGCAAGAAAATATGCGAACCACACCTATCTGGTAAAGCTGGTTGAGGCGGCTCTGATCGAGAACCCGAATATCCCGATCGCTCTGCATCTGGATCACGGCGCAGACTTCGAGATCTGCAAATCCTGCATCGACGGCGGCTTCACTTCCGTTATGATCGACGGCTCCAAGTACGCGTTCCAGGACAACATCGAGCTGACCAAGAAGGTCGTGGAATACGCGCACGCGCACGGCGTTGTCGTTGAGGCTGAGCTCGGCAAGCTGGCAGGCATCGAGGACGACGTAAAGGTATCCGCTGAGGATTCTTCCTACACGCAGCCGGATGAAGTCGAGGAGTTCGTCACCAAGACCGGCGTTGACTCCCTGGCAATCGCGATCGGCACCAGCCACGGCGCATACAAGTTCAAACCGGGCACAAAGCCGCAGCTTCGCTTCGACATCCTGCATGAGATCGAAAAGAGGATTCCGGAGTTCCCGATCGTGCTTCACGGCGCATCCTCCGTTCCACAGGAATACGTGAAGATCATCAACGAGAACGGCGGCCACCTCAAGGATGCCATCGGCGTTCCGGAGGATCAGCTCCGCGAGGCGGCAAGATCCGCAGTCTGCAAGATCAACATCGACTCCGACCTTCGCCTTGGCCTGACCGCAGGCGTCCGCGAGGTCCTGTTCAAGGATCCGTCGATCTTTGATCCGCGCGATTACCTCAAAGTCGGCCGCGCAAACGTAAAGGCAGTCGTCGCTCACAAGATCAGAGACGTGCTGGGCAGCGAAGGCAAGGCCTGACGCCGGCGGCGGGAGGCGCACCGTTTCCCGGTATCCGGTCCCGGATTTCAGAAAACAGTCAAAAACACCCGTCAGGCTTTTTCGCCGCGGGTGTTTTTCTCAGTATCGGTTTTTATTTATACCGGTCTTTCTCCCTGCATATCGTTATCGGACTTCATCCATGCCGGACGTTCCCTTGCGCCGTTCCGTCACCGCAGGGCGGCCAGCTTTCCTCCGGCCGCCTCGAAGGCAGCCGCGTCCTCCCTCCGGCACACGCTCGCCATATAGCGCTGATGCTGCGGACGCGCCGCCTCCATCCCGTCCACGTGCACAATCCGCAGGTCAATCCACAGCTCCTCTCCCGCCGCCATCACATTAGCAAGGGCAATCCCGGTCTCAAACTGGGCCGCCGCCATCTTCCGCGCCGGCGTGGCCCCGGCCATGAAATGAATGCAGCCGTCGCGGCACAGCACGCGGGCCGCTCCCGCGGACACCCGCAGCTTGGTCCTGGCGTCGGAGAGCACCTCCGCGTCCCAGTTGTTCGCAAATTCTCTGCACACGCAGGGCCGCTCAGATGGTGCGGCCGTCTTTTTCCGCCGCTCCCCGTCCGGCACGGCCGCGCCGAACGCCAGCGCCGCGCTGCAGCGGCCGCGCTCCGCCTCCGTGCGCAAAGAAGGCGGCAGCTCCCGCAAAATCCGGGCCGCCAGTCCCAGAAACCGCAGAAACAGAGCCAGCTGTCCGGCCGCGTACCCGAGGCTGAAAAAATCCTTTCCGGGCGTCGACAGGACCAGATAATACGGGGCCGCGCCGTTTTTTCGCCCGTCCTGCCCCGGCTGCCCGGCCAGACGGTACGCAAGCGACGCCGAAGCATCCGGCAGCGTCAGCCGCCCGGCATACCGCAGCACAGAGTCCAGCAGCGCGGGATCCAGTTCCTCCTGCAAAAACTCCTGTACCGGTTCCCGGTCTCTCCATTTTTTCCATAAATCCATGTTCGTTCATCCACCTGACATCTATTTGATATTTTTTATTAACATTTGTTAACAAAATTGTAACATATATCTTTTCAAAATGCCAGTGGTTTTTATAAATTTTTCTACATTTTTTTGCATCGCCGCGCGGGCCGCCGGACATCCTACGCGACAATGTTGTTCAGCCACACGCCCTTCTTCACAAGGACAAACCCGAGCACGCATTTGAGGATTTCCAGCGCCTGGCACAGGATATAGGTCGCCAGAATCGGGAATCCCGAATAACGGCTCAGGACAAAGGCCGCCGGAATCGAGCACAGCCACATGAAGCCGGAGTCAAAGAAAAAGGTAATCCCGGTCTTGCCGCCCGAGCGCAGCGTAAAGTAGGCCGCATTCAGGAAAGCCTGCACCGGCGCGAAGCAGGCGGTCACCAAAATCAGCCGCATCGCCAGCGTCCGCACCTCGCCCGAGGTGTTGTAAATCTGCGGGAACACCGGCGCGAGCAGCAGCAGCGCCGCCACCACGAACAGACAGCTCGTCACGGCGAAAAAGATCAGCTTTCGGTCCGTGTCTTTGGCCTCCTCCATTTTGCCCGCGCCCAGCAGCTGGCCGACAATGATCGAGAGCGCGTTGCCCATCGAAAGCCACACGACGTTGGTGACGTTGGAGAGCGTCGTCGCGATGTTGAGCCCGGCCACGACCGTCAGCCCGTACAGAGAATAGCACTGCGTGAGCGTCGCCATGCCCAGCGACCACAGAAACTCGTTGACCATCAGCGGCGAGCCCTTGACCAGTATCCTCCGCGTCAGCCCGCCCGGCACGCGCAGGCTGCGGTAAGCGCCTTTGATGAAGCACAGCTGCTCCGACCGCCGGTGCGTCCACAGCGCAATGCAGCCGCACTCCACAAACCGTGACACCACCGTGGCGATCGCGGCCCCGGCAACGCCGAGCCGCGGCGCGCCCAGCTTGCCGAAAATCAGGATATAGTTCAGCACCATGTTGACGCACACCGCCGCCATCCCGGCGCGCATCGGGGCCATCGTCTCCCCCATCTCCCGCAGCGTGCTGGCGTAAATCTGGGCGAACGCGTACGGCAGCATCCCGATCAGCATGATTCTCAGGTAGGAAATCCCGTAGGCCAGCGTGGCCGCGGCGCTGCCCATATCGCTCTTGCCCTGCAGGTACAGGGAGATCAGGAAATCTCCCCGGAAAAACAGGAGGGCGATGCCGAGCAGCGTCATCAGCGTCATCGACACCACCTTAAAGCGGAAGGTGTCGCGCACGCCCTCCATATTGCGGCTGCCGAAAAACTGGGCGCCGAAAATACCGGCGCCGGATACCATACCGAACATGCTGATGTTGAAGACGAACAGCAGCTGATTGGCCACCGCCACGCCCGACATCTGCTCCGTCCCCACGCGGCCGATCATGATGTTGTCGAGCATGGACACAAAATTGGTGATCCCGTTCTGTATCATAATAGGCGCTGCGATCGACAGCGCCATTTTGTAAAATTTTTTATCTCCGATGTATTTTCCCATAATCTCCTCAGCGCGCAGGCGCCTCCCTGCGTATCACAAACACCGAGGCCCCGCTTTTTTCATTGAGAAGGAACCGCTCCGCAATCCGGAAGCGCGGCTGCGTCCGCACCGCTTCCGTCAGAAACTCCGGCTCCGCCGCGTAGACGACCAGCACCGCTTCCTCCTCCAGGTACCGGCCGATCCTGCCGAAAAAGTCCTGATACAGCCGGCGGATCTCCCGCTCCGGGTGCCCCGCCGTCACCTGCGGCATGTCCGTGATCACTTCGTCAAACAGATACTTGTGTGCAAACGCAAAAAAGTCCTTATTTATATAGTAGACAGAGCATCCGGCCAGCTCCGTGTTCCGCTTTGCCTTTTCAATGGCCTCGCCGTACACATCGACGCCGTACATCACCTCCGCCGGCAGCGCCAGGTTCCGCTCGATCAGCATGGTGCCCACGCCGCAGAACGGGTCGAGGACATGCGCGCGCTCCTTCAGGTACGGCCTGGCCAGCTGCACCGCGAGCGCCGCGTTCACCGGCGCGATCGAAGACGCCACATATTCCTTGCGATAGGCAAACCGCCGGTCGGGAATCGTAAACAGCCGCAGAAAGGCGGCCAGCGTCCCGTCCCTGCGCTCCAGCAGCCGCAGCTCCAGCTCATACTCCGACACGGAATTGATCAGCGCGCCCCGGGACGCCTGCTCCAGCGCGTGCGCCGCCCTGCGGATCCAGACGCCCCGGCGCCCGGCCTCCATGCGGCTTTTCAGCTCCACGCGGAACAAAAACGGCGGCTCGCCCTCATGCAGCGCGCACGCCTTCTCCAGCGCCGGCTGCGCCAGCGCCTCCCCGGCCAGCTCCGGCCGGTCCGCGGGCAAAAGCCCGGCCTCCAGCGGAAACAGCAGTTCGCTGTACGTGCGGACCGGCAATATATCGCCGATCTTCGCGTCCTTTACCCGGATGCCGCCGGCCAGCATGGTCAGGCTGCCCTCCCGAATCTGCTCTGCCGTCGCCTGCCGCTGGCAGCGGTTGACCACTAAAACCAGTTCCGGCTTTTCCTGATACCCGGAAAAACGGTGCCGCTTCGCGCCGCGGCAGCGCAGCACCATCTCCTGCAGAACGCGCAGCTCGTCCGCCGCGTGCTTCTGCTCCTCCGGCGGCAGGTCGGCGCCGCGCAGCTCCTCCAGCCGGCTCTGCAGCTCGTCCAGCCAGGGACGGTAATCCAGCTTTGCGATGGCGCGCAGGTAATCCGCCCGCACGAAGCGGGTCTGTTCGTTTTTATACGCTTCAAAAAGAACCGGAAGCAAATCTTCCGATTCCATCTCGCCCAGTATCAGCGCCGCGTTTTTGCGGACCTTGGGGTCTGCGTCCGCAAGCAGGCCGCACAGCGGCGTAAAATCGCCGCCCGCCAGATACGCCAGCGCCCGTCTGTTTTTTTCGTCCCGCAGCGCGCCGCGCAGCGCAATCAGGTTTTCCCTGACCTGCCGTCCCGCGCAGACGCTCTCGTAGTAAGCTCTGATCATAATCCTCCCGTCGTCTGACGGATGCCCTCCGGCCGCAGTCCCTTACTGTCCTGCCGCCGCATAGCACTCCGCAATGTAATTCATCACGTCGTCCCGGAACGCCTCCCACTTATCCTCGTGCTCCACATAGTACAGCGGGCATTCCTTCCCCGTCACGTCGTAATGGCGGATGATATCCTCGCGAGAAAGGCCGTACTGATCCACCAGATACGCGGCCAAATGCACGCAGGACTCGTACGTCTTCTCCGTAAACCGCCCGGTATCGTCCAGATGGCAGTTCTCAATGGAGACCGAGAGGTGGTTCATGGAATTGGACGCGTACGCGATCTCGCCCGGCGGCACGCACTCGATGATCTCGCCGTCGATGCCGACGACAAAGTTCGCGCTCATGGAGGTGTCCTGCAGATCCTTGAGGCTCTCGAAGTAGTCGCGGTTCTGCTGCGCCGTGGTCCGCGGATTGCCCAGATAATGGATCACGATCTTCTCGATGGCGTCCGTCTTTTCGCCCGGCCTGGAAAAATCGTTGACCGTCAAAAGCTGCACATCAATATCCGGCTGGGGCACCGCCCCATCCGGCTCCGTCTCTGTCTCAACTATAATCGCGGTGGTCTCCTCCAGGAGCACATCCACATCTGCGTCATCCTCCGGTATCAGCTGCAGCAAGAGCCAGATGGCCGCTGCCGTCAATACGGTTGCCAGTGTCCACACCAGAACGTGATCCCAGCGGATCCCGTTCCGGCGGTCACGTTTCCCGTCCTGCATATCTGTTTTCAACTCCGACCCTGTATTTTCACGGAAGCCCCGCGCGGCTCACCTTTTAATTTTCCACGCTGTAGTTCGGCGCTTCTTTGGTAATGTGAATGTCGTGCGGATGCGACTCTTTCAGGGAAGCCGCGGAAATCTTGATGAATCTGCCGTTGTTCTGCAGCTCCTCCACGGTCCGCGTGCCACAGTAGCCCATGCCGGAACGCAGGCCTCCCAGCAGCTGGAACACGGTGTCCTCCACGCTGCCCTTGTAGGCGACACGGCCCTCGACGCCCTCCGGCACCAGCTTCTTGGCGTTGGTCTGGAAGTAGCGGTCCTTGCTGCCGTTCTCCATCGCCGCGATGGAGCCCATGCCGCGGTATACCTTGTATTTTCTGCCCTGGTACAGCTCAAAGGTGCCCGGGCTCTCGTCGCAGCCCGCGAACAGGCTGCCCATCATGCACACGCTGGCGCCGGCCGCAATCGCCTTGGTCAGGTCGCCGGAATACTTGATGCCGCCGTCGGCAATGATCGGTATGCCGTACTCCCCGGCCACGCGGTAGCAGTCCATGATCGCCGTGATCTGCGGCACGCCGATGCCCGCCACCACGCGCGTCGTGCAGATCGAGCCGGGGCCGATGCCGACCTTCACCGCGTCCACGCCGGCCTCGATCAGAGCCTTCGTCGCCTCGCCGGTCGCCACATTGCCGGCCACCACCTGCAGATCCGGGTATTTCTCCTTGATCATGCGCAGGCAGCGCAGCACATTCGCCGAGTGGCCGTGCGCGCTGTCGAGCACGATCACGTCCACCTGCACGTCCACCAGCGCCTCCACGCGCTCCAGCACGTTGGCGGTGATGCCGACGCCGGCGCCACAGAGCAGGCGGCCCTGCTCGTCCTTGGCGGAATTCGGGTATTTGATCTGCTTTTCAATATCCTTAATCGTAATAAGACCTTTCAGATGGTAATCGTCGTCCACGATCGGGAGCTTTTCTTTTCTGGAGCGCGCCAGAATCTTCTTGGCCTCCTCGACGGTGACGCCGACCTTGGCCGTAATCAGGCCCTCCGACGTCATGGACTCTTTGATTTTCTTGGTGAAATCCTCCTCAAATAAAAGATCGCGGTTGGTGATAATGCCGACCAGCTTTCCGTTTTCGGTAACCGGCACGCCGGAAATGCGGAACTTACTCATCAGCTCATTCGCGTCCGCCAGCGTGTGCTCCGGCGAGAGGAAAAACGGATCTGTGATCACGCCGTACTCGGAACGTTTTACTTTGTCTACTTCTTCGGCCTGCTGCTGAATCGACATGTTCTTGTGAATCACGCCGATACCGCCCTGCCTGGCCATTGCGATTGCCATGCGATGCTCTGTTACCGTATCCATGCCCGCGCTCATCATCGGGATGTTGAGCTGAATCTTCTTCGTCAGCGAGGTCGTGAGGTTTACCTGATTTGGAATCACCTCGGAATATGCAGGCACCAGCAGCACGTCGTCAAAGGTAATTCCGTCGCCAATAATTGTTCCCATGTCTTTTCCTCTCTTTCTGAATAAGGTCTTTCGTACGATTAGCTGTTATGAATATCTACTCTAACAAATTCATTTTTTAATGTCAAGTATGAAAGCTCGCTTTCAGGATTTTTACATGAGACTGACCCTGCGCGGCGCGATCCGGCGCACATCCTCGAGGATCTCGCTGTTCAGCTCCAGGCGGATGATCTCCTGCGTCTTGTCCGTATTGATGACCGCCACGTATTTCTTCGCCTTCTCCTCCCCGGAAGAAAAATCTTTGATCTTCACGCCCTGGCGGTTGACGTAGCTGTCCAGCGCGTGGGAGCCCTCCGGGGCCAGCATCTCAATGTCGTGCAGGTCGTACCCGGCGATCCGTTTGCGCTTCTGCTTCGCGTAAATGGCGTCGATGTCCAGCTCGCCGTTCACATAAAGGTATTCGTACTCCACGTCGAACCGCGGGAGCACCAGCCACCACAGCAGCACCCCCAGAATCACGGCCACCGGCAGCAGCAGCGGCATGATCAGAATCCCGGCCGCCGCAATCAGCACCACCAGCGCGATCAGCGCCGTCTTGGCGAGCAGGTCGGTCGACGTCGGTTTCTTCTTGACCAAAATCTCCTGATATAAATCGCTCATCTCTTTTTCCTCCGTGTGTCTGTCGTGCATAAGGTTACGGTTCACGCGAACGGCTTTGCGGCGCGGGCGAGCCGTAACGATTCTGTAAGGTATTGTAGCACAAAAATGAGGGGGCGTCTATTGGGAATGTGAAATAAGTAAGCAATGAGCCGTGCCAGCTCGAGAGCTCCGCTCTCTCGCTGTTCGGCATTCGCCGAATCATTCACCGTCAAAAAAATCCGGCAGGGGAGTAAACTCCCCGCCGCTATTCTCGCCGCATTCGGTATATTGAGCCGTGCCTCAGCTCGAGAGCTCCGCTCTCTCGCTGTTCGGCATTCGCCGAATCATTCACCGTCAAAAAAATCCGGCAGGAGAATAAATTCTCCGCCGGATTTTTGCCGCTGAATGGCACGGCTCATTGCTATATCACATCATTCCCATGCCGCCGGCGCCGCCTGCAGGCATTGCCGGGGTATCCTCTTTGATGTTGCCGACGACAGACTCTGTGGTCAGCAGGGTGGAAGCCACGCTCGTCGCGTTCTGCAGCGCGCTTCTGGACACCTTGGTCGGATCCAGGATGCCGGCCTTCACCATATCAACGTACTCCTCTTTGTATGCGTCGAAGCCAACGCCGATTTCGGACTCGCGCACCTTGTCGATGACCACCGCGCCCTCGAGGCCCGCGTTCGCCACGATGTGGTAGAGCGGGGACTCCAGCGCCTTGAGGATGATCTTGACGCCGGTCTTCACGTCGCCGTCGGTCTCGTCAAGCAGCTTCGCCACTTTCTTTGCAGCGTGGATGTATGCGGAACCGCCGCCTGCGATGATGCCTTCCTCCACAGCCGCTCTCGTCGCTGCCAGCGCGTCCTCCATGCGCAGCTTCGCTTCCTTCATCTCGGTCTCGGTCGCCGCGCCTACGCGGATCACCGCCACGCCGCCGGAGAGCTTCGCCAGACGCTCCTGCAGTTTCTCTTTATCAAACTCGGACTTGGTCTCCTCGATCTGCATCTTGATCTGAGCGACGCGCTTCTGAATCTCGTCCTTGTCGCCGAGGCCGTCCACGATGATGGTGTTCTCTTTCTGGACCTTCACGGATTTTGCGCGTCCGAGCATATCCAGCGTAGCCTCTTTCAGCTCGAGGCCCACTTCCTCAGAAATCACGCGGCCGCCGGTAAGGATTGCGATATCCTCCAGCATTGCCTTTCTCCTGTCGCCGTAGCCCGGAGCCTTCACGCCGACTACCTGGAAGGTGCCGCGCAGCTTGTTGACGATCAGGGTCGTCAGAGCCTCGCCCTCGATGTCCTCAGCGATGATCAGCAGCTTCTTGCCGGACTGTACAATCTGCTCCAGAAGCGGAAGCACTTCCTGGATGTTGCTGATCTTCTTGTCGGTGATGAGGATGAACGGATCGTCGAGGACCGCTTCCATCTTCTCCATGTCGGTCGCCATATATGCGGAAATGTAGCCGCGGTCGAACTGCATGCCTTCCACCAGATCCAGCTCGGTCTGCATGGTCTTGGACTCCTCGATCGTGATTACGCCGTTCTGGGAAACCTTCTCCATCGCGTCCGCTACCAGCTCGCCTACCTGCTCGTCGCCGGAGGAAACAGCCGCTACTCTCGCGATCTGCTCTTTGCCGGTTACCTTTTTGCTCATGGACTGGATCGCCTCAACCGCCATATCCGTCGCTTTCTTCATGCCCTTTCTGAGCTCGATCGGGTTCGCGCCTGCCGCCAGGTTCTTCATGCCCTCGTTTACCATCGCCTGTGCGAGCACAGTCGCGGTCGTGGTGCCGTCGCCCGCTACGTCGTTGGTCTTGGAAGCGACTTCCTTGATCAGCTGCGCGCCCATGTTCTCGAACGCGTCCTCCAGCTCGATCTCCTTGGCGATCGTCACGCCGTCGTTGGTGATGAGCGGTGAACCGAACTGCTTGTCAAGCACAACGTTTCTGCCCTTCGGGCCAAGCGTTACGCGGACGGTATCCGCCAGTTTGTTTACGCCAGTCTCCAAAGCCGCTCTGGCCTCAGCTCCGTATTTGATTTCCTTTGCCATAATATCTGCCTCCTGTCTGTGATTTCCTGTTTCCGGAATTTCGTTTTTCTGAATTCCGGTTTTCTGCATGTTTCAGAATGATCTGACCGTCTGTGTCTTTCCCGCCGCGCACTTATTTTACAACAGCGAGAATATCGCTCTGCTTCACAATGATAAACTCCTCGTCGCCAAGCTTCACTTCGTTGCCCGCATACTTGGAATAGATTACCTTGTCGCCCTCTTTCACCTGCATGGTGATCTCCTTGCCGTCCACCATGCCGCCCGGGCCTACCGCGATGACTTCCGCTTCCTGCGGTTTCTCCTGCGTCTTGCTGGTGAGGATGATGCCGGACTTGGTCGTCTCCTCCGCCTCGAACTGCTTCAATACAACTCTGTCGCCCAACGGTACTAACTTCATATTTGATTCCTCCTTAGATGATAAATCTTCTGCCTTACCTTGTTTTGCTTTTATTAGCACTCATTTAGATCGAGTGCTAACGAACATCCTTATATTAGTTAAAATATGTAAATAATGCAACTTCTATTACGGCCGCGGATTACGATTTATTTTCATTTTATATCAATATATCTCTTTTTTTCTCTTTATATCTCACTAATTCTTATTTTTTAAAAATATCGCAAAAAAAGCCGCTGCAAAATCCATTTTCTCATCTCGCCCGCATCCGCAGGCGGTGGCAAAAATAATTTTGCAGCGGCCTTTATAGATATAACCTGTCATACAAATAACCTGTCAGCAAATAGCCTATTTCATTCATACACTGTCAGCCAAATACCCTGTCGGTCAAATTTTTCTGTTCTTTCGGATTTCTTCCAATTCATCAAACACTACATCGTTCAGAACCTTGATGTAAGTGCCCTTCATTCCCGAAGACCTTGATTCGATCACGCCCGCGCTCTCAAACTTCCTCAGCGCGTTGACGATGACAGAACGTGTGATTCCCACGCGATCTGCGATTTTACTCGCTACCAGAATACCCTCCGTGCCGTCCAGCTCGTCAAAAATGTGAATGATCGCTTCCATCTCCGAAAACGAAAGCGTACTGATCGCCGATTTGACAATCTGGATTTTCCGGTTCTCCTCTGCATTTTCCTCATTGACGGAGCGCATCATTTCAAGGCCGACCACTGTCGTGCCGTATTCACTTAAAATAATGTCGTCAATTTCGTACTGCTCTCCGTACTTGTACATAAATACCGTACCAAGACGCTCTCCCGCAATATCGATGGGATTGATGATCGCCTGGTACTTTCTGATGTTCTCTCCTTCAAAGCCCAATGTTTCCAGATTTACATTCTCTTTGGTTGATAAAACGCCCAGAAGCCGCTCATTTAACATTGGATCAATAAAACCGCCTACGCTGTCAACAATTAACTCCTCAAGCTCGTCAATATTCTCACACAGTCCTACTCCCAATACCTTACCCTTGCGGCTGATCACCAGAATGTTGGAGTTCAGGATGCCGGTCAACACATCGCAGATGTCGTTGAACACTACCTTACTCGCGTTGTTATTATGTAACAACTGGTTGATCTTTCTGGTCTTATCCAGAAGTTGAACGCTCATTCTATACCTCCTTTTCTTTTATAGTATAATTTGACGGCATTTCTATAATAACATAAAATTTTCAGAAAATCAATGCTTTATATGAATATTGGCATATTTTTTTATAAATTCCTTTTCTAACCCCTATTTGTTGCAGATATATCCGCAAACTTTGTCCGCACAGACAATTTTGCTGCCCCGCTCCACCATGTAGCCGCCGCATTTCGGGCACGCCTGCTTTGCGGGCCGCTGCCAGGACATGAAGTCGCACTCCGGATTGTTTTCACAGCCGTAATATCGTCTGCCCTTCTTGGTCTTGCGGATGACCAGGTCGCGGCCGCACTTCGGGCACGGCACGCCGATCTTCTCCAGATAGGGCTTGGTGTTGCGGCACTCGGGGAATCCGGGGCAGGCCAGGAACCTGCCGTGCGGCCCGTACTTGATCACCATGTGGCGGCCGCACTCCTCGCAGACCACGTCCGTGACCTCGTCCTCGATCGTGATCTTCTCCAGCGTCTTCTCCGCTTCCTTCACGGCCTCGTCGAGATCCGGGTAGAAATTCTCCACCACCGTCTTCCAGTAAACCTTTCCGTCGCCGATGGAATCCAGCAGCGATTCCATGTTGGCGGTAAAGGTCACGTCCACGATGCTCGGGAACGCTTCCTTCATGATAGAGTTGACCACCTCGCCGAGCTCCGTCATGTAGAGGTTTTTGTTTTCCTTCGTCACGTAGCGGCGGGCGAGGATCGTCGTGATCGTCGGCGCGTACGTGCTGGGCCGGCCGATCCCCTGCTCCTCCAGGGCGCGCACCAGCGAGGCCTCCGTGTAATGCGCCGGCGGCTTTGTGAAATGCTGCTGCGGGTCGATGCTTTTCAGCGTCAGCTTCATCCCCGGCTCGATGCTGCCGGTGATCACGTTGTCCTTTTCCTGCGTGTCCTCGCTGTCCGTATAGATGTAGCGGAAGCCCTCGAAGGTGACGCGGGAAGCGGAAATCGTAAACCGGTAGTCCGCCGCCTTCACCTGAACCGTCGTCGTCTCATAGACGGCGGCCTTCATGCGGCTGGCCACAAACCGCTTCCAGATCAGCTGATACAGCCGGAACAGGTCGCGGCTCAGGGAATTTTTGACGGCAAACGGCGTCCTGCCCACATCCGTGGGGCGAATGGCCTCGTGTGCGTCCTGCACATTGCGGCCCCCGGCCGTCCCGGCGCTCTTTCCGGCCACAAATTCCTTCCCGAACTCGTTTTCGATGTAGCCGCGCACCATCTGGTCGGCCTCCTCCGAAATGCGGGTGGAATCGGTACGCAGGTACGTGATCAGGGCCACGGTGCCGGCGTCCTGCAGCTCCACGCCCTCGTACAGCTGCTGCGCCAGGCGCATGGTCTTCTGCGTCGAAAAGTTGAGCACGTTGGCCGCCTCCTGCTGCAGCGTGCTGGTCGTAAACGGCAGCGGCGCCTTCTTCGTGCGGCTGCTCTTTTTCACGTCCTCCACCACATACTCCGCGTCCTGCAGCCGGCGCAGAATCTCGTCCGCCTGCTTTTGGGAGGTGACGGTCATCTTTTTGCTCTTGCCATAAAACTTGGCGGTCAGCGGCTTCCGCTCTCCTTTCGCCGTCAGCTCCGCATCCAGCGTCCAGTATTCCTCCGGGATAAACGCGTTGATCTCGTCCTCGCGGTCGCCGATCATCCGCAGGGCCACCGACTGCACGCGGCCCGCGCTCAGTCCGCGCTTTACTTTCTGCCACAGCAGCGGGCTGATGCGGTAGCCCACCATGCGGTCCAGAATCCGCCGCGTCTGCTGCGCGTCCACCAGGTCCATGTCGATCGCCCGCGCGTGCTTTAACGACTCCTTCACCGCGTTTTTCGTAATCTCATTAAAGGTAATCCGCCGCTGCTTTTTCTCATCCAGCTTCAGCGCCGCCGCCAGATGCCAGGAAATCGCCTCGCCCTCGCGGTCTGGGTCCGTCGCGAGATAGACGGTCTTCGCCTTTTTCTCCGCCTTGCGCAGCGCCGCCAGAATGTCGCCCTTGCCGCGGATGGTGATATACTTCGGTTCGTAATCGTGCTCCACATCGATTCCCATCCTGCTCTTTGGCAGATCGCGCACATGGCCGTTCGACGCCATCACCTCGTAATCCGACCCGAGAAACTTTTTGATCGTCTTGACCTTGGCAGGCGACTCCACGATCACCAGATACTTCGCCATTGCAATTACCTCCAAAAACACATCTCATCTTGCCGGCAGCCCGTCCGGAGGCTTTCGTCTGTACCAGCCGCGCTCCGTCTCCTGAATCAGCCCCCGCAGCTCCAGCGAGAGCAGGCTCTCGCTCAGCTCCGGCAGGGAAAGCGCCGTGCGCGCCTGCAGCTCATCCAGGCTTTCCGCCTGCAAACCGAAACTACTATACACCAATTCTTCGGCAGGCGCAAGCAAAATATCGTCCGATAATTGTCTGTTTTGCGGTTTGTAGTTGGGAAAAAGCGTTTTAATCAGGGATTCTGCTGACAAAAATATCCCCGCTCCCTGATCTATCAGTTCGTTGCAGCCGACACTCAACACATCTCCTGGCCGTCCCGGCACCGCCAGGACGGTCCGCCCCTGCTCCGCCGCACAGCCCGCCGTGATCAGGGAACCGCTTTTCCGGCGCGCCTCCACCACGACCACCACGTCCGCCAGCCCGCTGATGATGCGGTTGCGCATCGGAAAATGGTGCCGCACCGGAGGAGCGCCCGGCGGCAGCTCGGAGAGCACGCCTCCCTCCGCGGCCGCGCGTTCCAGCAGCCGGGCATGGGAGGCCGGATAACAGACGTCGGCCCCGCATCCCAGCACGGCAAAGCTGGGCCCGCCCGCCTCCAGCGCCGCCCACTGCGCCGCCCCGTCGATTCCGCAGGCGGCTCCGCTGACAATCTGCGCGCCCGCCCGCGCCAGGCTGGCCGCCAGATCCTGCGCCAGCTCCCGTCCGCCCCGGGTGCAGAGCCTGGCCCCGACGACCGCCACTGAGGGCTGTCCGTCGGCCGGCAGCGCGCCCCGGTAAAACAGGCCGTGCGGCCGGTCCGGAAGCATGCGCAGACGTTCCGGATAGCTAGTATGCTCACAGCTGATAAATTGTATTCCCTTTTCCAGGCGCATATTCACAGTTTTTTCCGGCGGCAGCTCCCGCTGGCAGCGCAGGACCCGTTCCGCCCAGCGAAAACCCTTCTCGATCAAATATTCCAGCTCCCGGCTGGAGGCGCGCCAGACTCCTTCCGGCGTGTGAAAGCAGCGCAGCAGAATCTCCCGCTGCCGCGGATAAAGGCAGGGGATGCTGCAGAGCCATTCCCAGTACTGTTCCATGCAGTTCCTCTCTTTCCGATTTGCAGGCCGTCTGAAACCCGTCCGCGTCACATCAGGGCTTCGACGGGCCGGTAGGACACGGCCTCGCTGAGGTGGCGCAGGCCGATCTGTTCGCTCTCCTCGAGGTCGGCGATGGTCCGCGCCACCTTGATCAGTTTGTGGTAGGCGCGCGCGGTCAGCCCTTTCTGCTCGTAGACCTGCCGCATCTTTGCCTGTGCCGCGCCGTCGATCGCGCAGTAGCGCTGCAGGGCGGGCGCGGTCAGCTCGGAGTTGAAGCGGAAGGCGCTGCCGCGGTAGCGCTCGGTCTGCATCCGGTGGGCGCGCAGCACGCGGGCGCGAATCTGCGCCGTCGTCTCCGCGCCTCCCTCCCCGACCAGCTCGCCGTACTGCATCGGACGCGCCTCCGCGTGCAGGTCGATGCGGTCTAACAGCGGCCTGCTGATCCGGTGCAGATAACGCGTCACTTCCGCCTCGCTGCAGCGGCACCGGCTGCGGTCCGGATAGTAGCCGCACCGGCAGGGATTGCGGGACGCCACCAGCATGAAATCCGCCGGAAACACAAACTGTCCGCCGCTGCGCGCGATGTGCACGCGCCCCTCCTCCAGCGGCTGCCGCAGGATTTCCAGCGTCTCCTTCTGAAACTCCGGCAGCTCGTCAAGGTACAGCACGCCGCGGTGCGCAAGGCTGATCTCGCCGGGACGCGGCGCCTGCCCGCCGCCCGCCAGAGCCGCCGCCGAGACCGTGTGGTGCGGCATGCGGAACGGGCGCCGCCGCAGAATCCCGTCCTCCGGCAGCGTGCCCGCCACGCTGTGAATCTGCGACACCTCCAGCGCCTCCTCCAGCTCCATCGGCGGCAGGAGACCCGGAATCCTGCCCGCAATCATCGTCTTGCCGGAACCGGGCGGCCCGCTGATCAGCAGATTGTGCATCCCGGCAGCCGCGATCTCCGCCGCCCGCTTCACGATGCGCTGCCCTTTGATGTCCGCAAAATCGGGCGCCGCCGGCCCGCCCGGCAGGCTTTTTTCTTCTATATTATAGACGGCCGGCTGCAGTCTGCGGACGCCGGTAATGTGATCCACGGCCTCCCGCAGGTGGCCCACGCCGTACACGGTGATCCCCTGGATCACGGCTCCCTCCTGCGCGTTCTCCCGCGGGACAAGGCAGGCGGTGCAGCCCGCCCGCCGCGCCTCCATGACCATACCGAGCACGCCGCGCACCGCGTGTACGCTCCCGTCCAGGCTGAGCTCGCCGGTCAGAAACAGACCCTCCAGCCCCTCCGGCGGCAGATAACCGTAGACCGCCGTCACCGCGAGCGCAATCGGCAGGTCGAATCCCGAGCCGGACTTGCGGATGTCCGCGGGCGCCAAGTTGACCGTGATTTTCCGCGGCGCGAGCCGGTAGCCGCAGTTGCGCAGGGCCGTGCGCACGCGGTCCTGCGCCTCCCGCACCTCCGAAGCCAGATAACCGACCATCGCAAACTGCGGCAGGCCGTCCGAGGCGTCCGCCTCGACCGACACCAGCCTGCTCTCGATCCCGCTGATCGCAGCCGAATAAACCTTACTGAACAATCGCTTTCTCCTTTTATTACATATATTTTGTTGTATTATGGTATCATATGTAATCTTCTATTGCAAGCGGAATTTCCGGATTTCCAAGTATATTTCTCTGCGCATCCGCCATACTATAGCAAACGTCAAATATATTTTCCTGTCGTTTCCTATAACAGAAACCGCGGCCGGGCAGAATCCCGGACAGCATCAGAAAGGAGTTTCTATGAACGAAAAAGAAGATCTGAAAAATGAAACCAGAAAAGAAAAGGAACCGGAAAGCGACCCGCCGGTCTGTCTCTCCGATTCCTGTTTTTCCAAAAGCATCTGTTCCGCCACCGACTGCACCGGACTGATTCCGGCGCTGCCCTCCTCCGAGGAGGAGCTGGAGGCTTACGAGGAAATGTATCAGTTTTGTCTGTCCAGGGCCGTCCCGCCCCGGTCTCCCGAATCCTGATCTCCGTGCGCTTACTGCACGGCTGCGCTCTCTGTCTGTTTCAACGCTTCCCGCACGCGGGCTTCTACAAACTGCTTGGCCTCTTCCCGGCTCATGTCCAGGGAGACGGCCAGCTCTCCATAAAGATTCTCCTCTGCGATCCGATAATACTTGCTGTCCGAAACCGTCGTCTTCTTCCCGGCAGCCATACGGGAACGGCTTCTGCGGTAAATCGTCTTGATAATCCGCACCAGCTCTCGGTTGTCGCAGGCCCTGATTGCCTCTTTGTACGCATATTCGCGGCTCTTCTCATCCCTGATCCACAGCTCCTCCAGCTCCGGAATGCTGTCGATCAGCTCCATGACCTCCTCACGGCTCATCACCGGACGCATGACCACTCCCACTTTTTCCACCGGCACGTACACCGTGCTGTTGTCCGTGTAGCAGGGAGTCAGCGTATAATACAGCTTTTCTTTGGCAGCGCCTGTGAAATCCAGCGCGCCGATATTCGTTACCTTGCAAACGCCGCGGGTCCCATAAATGACATAATCTCCCGTCTGAAACATTCTTTCACCATCCTTCGGCTGCAATCATCTCCATTTCACTTTAACACGTTTTGCGAATCTTCGTAAGCGTTTTTTCACAAACTGCACAGAAATTCATCGTTTTACACAGGAAAACCAGGGGCTTGTATTGTGCATTATGCACTATATCAAATGTCTCCCCGCAAGCCTCGTCTCTCGCTTCCTCCTGCACTGGCGTGCAGATGTATGTTGCCGTAAATCCATACGCTACAGTCCGCGCTTCGCGCAGACGTCCTCCAGACAGCAGCGGCTGCAGTGCGGCGTCGTCCGCGCCGTGCAGACATCGCGGCCGTGGTACACCAGCCGGTGGCAGAAATCGCTGCCTTCCTCAGGCGGAATGAGCTTCCACAGCGCCATCTCCACCTTTTTCGGCTCTTTCTCGCCGTCCACCAGGCCGATGCGGTTCACCAGACGGATGCAGTGCGTGTCCGTCACAATCGCCGGCTTTCCGAACACGTCGCCCATGATCAGGTTCGCGCTCTTGCGGCCGACGCCCGGCAGCTTCAGCAGGGCGTCAAAATCGTCCGGCACCTTCCCGCCGTACTGCGCCTTCAGAATGCGCATGCAGCCGCTGATGTCCCGCGCCTTGCTGCGCCCCAGACCGCAGGGACGCACGATTTCCTCGATCTCCTCCGGCGTGGCCGCCGCCAGCGCGTCGACGTCGGGAAATTTCTCATACAGTTTTTCCACGACTACGTTCACGCGCGCATCCGTGCACTGCGCCGCCAGACGCACGCTGACCAGCAGCTTCCACGCCTGATCGTAATCCAGCGTGCACTCCGCGATCGGATACGCTTCCTTCAGTCTCCGGACCACCTCCAGAGCAAGCTCTTCTTTTGTCATCCCGCTGTCCTCTCCGTCCCCGGAACCTTTCGTTCCGGTGTTTTCTCTCTGCCGGAATCTTTTCTTCCAGCGTTTTCTCTCTGTACCGGAACCTTGCCTTTCCGGCATTTCCGCTCCGCAGCCGGAGCCTTTCTTTTCAACGTTTTGCGCTTCGTATCTCTACCACTACACGATTTCCGCGCACAGCCGCTCCACTTCCTGCAGGCGTCGTATCTCGTAATCCACGCGCACGCCCGCCGTATTCTCCAGGCCGCGCGGGTTGTACCAGCAGCAGAGAATCCCGGCCCGGTTGCCGCCCAGGATGTCGCTGGTCAGCGAGTCGCCCACGATCATGACACGCGAGCGCTCCACCGCGCCGATCTGCCGGAATACATAGTCAAAAAATCCGGCTCCCGGCTTCTCCACCCCGATCTCGTCGGAAATAAAGACGCCGTCCATGCACGCGCCCAGCCCGGAGCCCTCCAGCTTGGCGCGCTGCGCTTCCACGGTGCCGTTGGTCACCACATACTGCCGCACCCGCTCATGCAGGCGGCGGCACAGCGCCACCGAGTCTTCGTTTTCAAAAAAATTCTCGCCCAGCCTGCGCTGATAGGCCGCGTTGAACGCTTCGACATCCGCGCACGGAATGCCCTCCTGGCGGAAAAAGTCACGGAACCGTCCCACCAGCACCTCCGTCTTGCTGATCTCGCCGCGCTCCAGCGCCTCCCAGTAACGGCGGTTGATCTGCGCGTAGCGTTTCAGCATCGCGTCGTCATATCGATGGAAACCGATTTCACGCAGCCCGGCCTCCAGGCCGCAGCGCTCGGACTTTGAAAAGTCCAGAAGCGTTCCGTCCACGTCCCACAAAATCACGTCCAGCATGAGAATGCTCCTCTATTCTTTTCCGTTGAAGCAGTAGGTGCACAGCTTGCACGGGGAAATGCCGATCGATTCCTCCAGATCGTCCAGACGGTGGTAGCGCAGCGTCGTGAAATTCTGCTGTTTGCAGACCGCGTCCACCATCTCCTCGTAGCGTTTGCTGTGCGGGTCCGCGTACTCGTCGAGCACCTCCTGCGAGACGTCGCCCTCGCGCTCCCGGATAATCCTGCGCGTGATCAGATCCATCTCGGACTTGGAGCGCGAAAAATTCAGGTACTTGCAGCCGTACAGAAGCGGCGGGCAGGCCGGGCGCACGTGCACTTCCTTCGCTCCGCTCTGATACAGGAATTCCGTCGTTTCCCGCAGCTGCGTGCCGCGCACAATCGAGTCGTCGATCAGCAGCAGCTTCTTGTTCTGAATCAGCGCCCTGACCGGAATCAGCTTCATACGCGCGATCAGGTCGCGCTGGCTCTGCTGCGTCGGCATAAACGACCGCGGCCAGGTCGGCGTGTACTTGATGAACGGCCGCGCGTAGGGAATGCCGGACTCGTTGGAATAGCCGATCGCATGGGCGATGCCGGAATCCGGCACTCCTGCCACCATGTCCGGCGCGATGCTGCCCTTATCGCGCTTCGCCAGCATGCTGCCGCATTTGTAGCGCATCTCCTCGACGTTGACCCCCTCGTAGGACGAGGTCGGGTAGCCGTAATACACCCACAAAAACGAGCAGATCCGCATCTTCTCCTGCGGCTCGCCCACGGTCCGCACGCCGTCCGGCGTGATGAATACAATCTCCGCCGGCCCCAGCTCCCGGTAATCCGTAAAGCCCAGATTGATATAAGCGAAGCTCTCAAAGGAAACGCAGTACGCGTCCTCCTTCTGCCCGATCACCAGCGGCGTCCTGCCGTAGCGGTCGCGGGCCGCATACAGTCCCTCCTTCGTCATCAGCAGCAGTGTCATCGAGCCGTCCACGATCTCCTGCACGAAGCGGATGCCCTCCACGATGCTGTCCTTTTTGCAGATCAGCGAGGCGACCAGCTCGGTCGCATTGATCTGACCGCTGCTCATCTCCTGAAAATGGGTGTTGCCGTTCTGGTAAACGTATTCCAGCAGCTGTTCCATGTTGTTGATTTTGCCGACCGTCGTGATCGCAAAGCTGCCCAGATGGGACTGGATCAGCAGCGGCTGCGGCTCGTAATCCGAAATGCAGCCGATCCCCAGATTGCCCTCCATCTCCTCCACATCGCGCTCAAACTTCGTGCGGAACGGGGAATTTTCTATATTGTGGATCGCCCGCTGAAATCCCTGCTCTCCGCAGACCGCCATGCCGCCGCGTCTGGTCCCCAGGTGGGAATGATAATCTACGCCGTAAAACAATTCCAGTATGCAACTTTTTTTTGAAGCAACTCCAAAAAAGCCTCCCATAGAAACGAACTCTCCTTTATTTTTGTTGTTACTCTTACTTTACCATGAACCGGCGGCCGCGGTAAAGCATTTTTTCTGTCCCGCCGCATAAAATGAAAAAACCTGCAGACATAAGCCTGCAGGCATCAGCGTGCGCAAGAGGATTCGAACGGGTCTTCGACACTTGTAACTGAATAAAATCCCCGCAATCCGCAGAAATGCGGTATTTTTTTGTCAAATTTCTCT